>DQUX01000194.1 GCA_015662065.1 Anaerolineales bacterium
CGGAGAAACCGGTTGAGCCAGCGAGGAGGCGAATCTCGCCCGCTGCCTTCCTCTCGGGCCTGCGCGCGCCGCGCCTCGTCGTTCCGGCGGAGGAGGAACCCGCGGTTGAGGAGGAAAGGGAGAGGGAGGCGCGAGAGATACCGGCGACCATCCTCGCTGCGCGGATCACGAACATCCGTGCCCGGCTTATGGGGAGCCTGTTCATTATACTGGCCGCCTTCCTGCTAGTGGGCATCCTCTATGCCGTGTCGTTCTCCCGCCTGGACCGGGTGGTCGTCGGTTTGGAGGAGGAGATATGGCGCGCCGATTGGCTCGCCGCCGAGCAGCAGGCCGCCGTTTTCGCGGAGATCGAGGCGGTCCGCCGTGTGATGCGGGAGGCTCCTGTGGCTTGGGGAATGCTGGTCGTGACCGCGGCGGTGAGTGCCACCTTCATCACCCTTCGCAGCATCGCCCAGCCGCTGGAGCGGACGACGGAGGCGACCACTCGCCTGGCCGCCGGCCACCTGGAGGAGAGGCTGCCTGCTGAGTGGGCGGGGGAGTTCGGCCAATTGGCAGCCGCCTTCAATGAGATGGCCGAACGGCTTCAGGCCTCCTACACCGACCTGGAGCGGCAGGTAGCCGAGCGGACCCGGGCCCTCCAGGAGGCCAACTACGCCCTTCAGCGGCGGGCCGTGCAACTGGAGGCCAGCTTTGAGGTGGGGCGGGCGATCACCTCTATTTTCGATGTGGACCAGTTGTTGCGCAGGACCGTGGAGTTGATCCGCGACCGGTTTGGATTCTACCACGCGGGCATCTTCCTGCTGGACGAGGCCGGTGAGTGGGCCGTGTTGCGGGAGGCGACGGGGGAGGCCGGCGCTCAGATGAAGGCCCAGGGACACCGATTGGCGCTGGGCAGCACCAGCATGGTCGGCTGGACCGCCCTCCACCGCCAGCCCCGCATCGCCCTGGACGTGGGGGAAGACGCGGTCCACTTCGCCAACCCGCTCCTTCCCTACACCCGCTCCGAAATGACCCTGCCGCTGATGGTGGGCGGACGGCTGTTGGGGGTGCTGGACGTGCAGTCCACCGAAGAAGCTGCCTTCGACGAGGACGACGTGCGGGCGCTGCAGAACATGGCCAACCAGATCGCCGTCGCCATCGAGAACGCCCGGCGGATCTCTGAGGAAGCCGCCCTGCTGGAGGCCACCAGCCCCATCTACAGGGCCAGTCGGCGGCTCACGATGGCGATGTCGGCGGAGGAGGTGGTGGAGGTCATCGCCGACTTGGTTAGGGAGACCGGGGTGGATGGCTGTATCGTGGCGCTCGCCGAGCCGTATGGGGCCGAGGAGCCGGAGATGTTCCACTTCGTCTCTTCGTGGCGGCGGGACCGGGAATCTCCGATCCGGCCCGGCACCCGCCTGCCCGTCTCCGCCTTCCATATGCGGCCGGAGGCGTTGCAGAATCTCTGGATGGAGACGAGTGTCGCCACAGCGGACAGACTCTCGAAGGAGGAGAAGGTCTTCTTCCGGCGGGCGGGGGTGCAATCCGTCGCTCACATCCCCCTTCGCATTGGCGATCGGCAGCTGGGCTTCGTGGTGGCCTATCGGGTGATGCCCGGTGGCTTCGCCGATGGGGCGCTTCGGCTCTACGAGGCGCTGAGCGACCAGGCGTCGGTGGCGCTGGAGCGGGTGTGGCTTCTGGAGATCACCCGCCAGCGGGCCGAGGAGGAGGCCGCCCTGCGCGCCATCGGCGACCGCATCGCCCGAGCGGTGGATGTGGAGACGGTCTTATATAGCGCTGCCGAGGGGCTCCGGGAGGCCATCCGGGCGGAGGGGATCTGCATCGAGTTGGGCCCCGGGGTGGTGGCTGAGGACTTGGAACCCGTCGGGGCTTCAGGGGGATAAAATGCCGACTTCCACGTTTTGGATCGACTTGGCGGCCTACAGCCTGACGACCCTCGTCGCGGCGGCGCTGTTGCTGGTTGTCCTGGGGATGGGGGTGCGCCGACCCCTCAACCTCAGCTTCAGCCTGTTGATGGCGGGCGTGGCCCTATGGGCTGCCGCCTCCGTCATCCTGCGGATCGCGCTCTGGTTCGACACCGGCACGCAGCAGTTCTGGATGGAGCTTTCTACCCTCGCGTTTATGGTCGTCGCGCCGCTGCTGCTGATCTTCAGCGGCATCTACGTCCAGGCGGAGCGGTCCTGGCCGTATTGGGTCTCCATCGGGAGCCTGCTGCTGATCGGCGCATTCTGCGTTCCCCTCTTTCGCCATCAGGTGATCGCCAACGTGCTACTGGATGCCGGCGGGGTAGTCACGTGGAATCGGTCGCCCTTCCTTAGCTGGGTCGCTTCCGCCCCCCTGCTCGTCAGCGCGGTATTGGCGCTGGCCCTGATGTGGCGGGAGCGGCGGAGGTTGCAGGAGCCCTATCTGCTGATTGCCTTCACGATCCTCGTTGTCTTCGGCACGGTGTTCAGCATAGTGACGCTCCCCTTCCCCACCCTCAGCCTGGTGATGATCGTGGTCATCAGCATTATGGGGTACGGGGTGCTGAACCGCCAGCTCTTCAATCCCCTGCGGGAGTTGACGGATCGGCTGGAGGACCAGGTGGCCAAGCGGACTCGGGAGCTGGAGGAGACGACCGACGAGCTCCGGCAGGCCTTCCAGCGCATCCAACAGCACACCGCGCACCTGCAGGCCGCCGCCGAGGTCGCCCGCTCGGTCTCCGCCATCCGCGATGTGGACCAATTGTTGCAGGACACGGTGCGCCTCATCTCCGATCGCTTTGGCTTCTACCACGTGGGTATCTTTCTGCTGGACGATCCGGGGGAGTACGTGGCGCTGCGGGCGGCCTCGTCGGAGGGCGGGCAGCGGATGCTGGCCCAGGGGTATCGGTTGAAGGTGGGAGAGGGCATTGTGGGCGACGTGGTGGGCAGTGGGGAGATGCGCGTCGTGCCGGATGTGGGGGAGGAGGCGGCGTACTTGGACAACCCCGACCTGCCCCAGACCCGGGCGGCGATTGCGCTGCCGCTGAAGGTGCGGGGCCAGCTCATCGGCGTGCTGGACGTGCGGTCCACGGAGGCGGGGGCGTTCGCCGAGGAGGAGGTGGCGGCCCTGCGGACCCTGGCCGACCAGTTGGCGGTGGGGTTGGAGAACGCCCGGCTGTTCGCCCAATCCCAATCCAGCCTGGACGAGATGAGCCGCCTCTACCAGGTGATGGCGGGCGAGGCGTGGCGGCGGTTCGCCGAGGGCCGACCGGACCTGCGTCGTTACCAGGTGGGAGCGGCTGAGATCCCCGAGGAGACTTGGTCCTCTCTCTTTGCCCAGGCCCGGGCCCAGGGGCGACCGGCGGGCCTTCGCTACAGGGGGGCGGGGGGAGGGCGGCACATGTTGGCCGTGCCGATCAAGCTGCGTGGCGTCTCTATCGGCGTGCTGGGGTTCCACCGACCGCTGGAGGCCGGGGAGTGGCAGCCCGGGGAGATCTCCCTGGCCGAAGGGGTGGCCGAGCGAATGGCCCTGGCGCTGGAGAACGTCCGATTGCTGGAGGAGGCCCGCCAGCGGGCCGCCCGCGAGCGGTTGGTCGGCGAGATCGCGGGCCGGGTGCGCGCCTCATTGGACCCCGACGTCATCCTCAGGACCACCGTGCAGGAGCTTGGCCGCGTGCTGGGGGCGCGGCTTGTGGCCGTCGAGGTGACAGGCCCAGAGGGGGATGGCGGTGGCCCCCTTTCCGGAGAGGGGCTGGAGCCCGGGGGGGAGGAATAACCGATGGCATCTCAAGGGATTCGTCGGGAGCGGCTCGTCGTCCGACGGAGCATCCGGACACGGTTGTTGATCCTGCTGTTGAGCATGACCACCATCTCGGTGCTGGCCGTCGGCTACCTGGGGATTAACTCGGTTCAGAGCATGGGAGAGCAGGCGCAGCGGATCAGCGCCGATGCGCTGCGGGCTCAGGCGGAGGAGTACCTACGCCAGGTGACTGAGGGGGACGCCCGAAGGAACGACCTCATCCTGGAAAGGGTGCAGCGGGATGCGGAGAAGGTGGCTCAGTACGCCGCCCGGGTCTTCGGGAACCCGGATGCTTTCGTCGGTGGGGCCTATTGGCGGCCGGAGGACCATATGTTCGTCGGGCCGGACGGGCAATTTATGAACGATGAGACCGATGTGAGCAGTATCTTCGTCCCCGACTTCGTGGAGATAGACGAAGAGTTGCTGGAAGTGTTGGAGATGAGCGCGCATATGAACCTCATCCTCCCCCCGGTGTACGATAGCGATCCCAACACGGTGGCGGTGTATCTGGCGGCGAAGCAGGAGGTGACCTGCTACTACCCGAACATCAACCTGGGGGCCATCGTTCCACCGGACTTTCAGGTCACCCAGCGGCCCTGGTACGTCGGCGCTGCCCCGGCGAACAACCCGGAGCGGCGGGTGGTGTGGTCCCCTGTATACGCCGACGCTACCGGCAAGGGCCTGATGGTGACGGCCGCCGCTCCGGTTTACACCGACCGGGGGGAATTCGTGGGGGTCGTCGGCATCGATGTCACTCTGCAGGACATTAGTGCCAGCATCGAGGAGAACCGGCTGCTCGGCAGTGGCTACTCCTTCCTCGTTGACGAAGCGGGACGCGCCATCGCTCTCCCGGAGCGGGGCTACCAGGACGTTCTGGGGCGCTCCCCCGAGCCGGACGAGGTCGGCCCGGATTTGACCGGGGCCACAACACCCTTCTCCCCGGTGCTGGAGAAGATGATGGCCGGTTCGACGGGATTCGACACGCTGGAGGTGGAGGGGCGGGAGTTGTTCGTCGCCTATGCGCCGCTGGAGAGCACGGGCTGGAGCCTGGCTAACGTCGTCGAGGCGGAGGTGGTGCTCCAGGCGGTGGAAACTTTGAGCGAGGGGTTGGAGACCTCGATCCAATCCCTGTTGCTGACGCGGGTCCTCCCCATTGGTGGCGCTGTGCTGGGGGTGATAGCGGTAATCGGTATGCTGGTGGCCCGCCGTGTGGCCGCTCCCATTCGCGAGATGGCGGCAGCGGCTTGGCAGATCGGTGCCGGTCAGTGGGATGTCTCGCTGCCCCAGGCGGGCGACGATGAGATCGGCGTCCTGGCTGCGGCCTTCA
>DQUX01000219.1 GCA_015662065.1 Anaerolineales bacterium
ACCGTCTCCGGCAGGGGGGGGGCAGGGGCGGGCCCCAGGGCGGCCTGAAAGGCACCTATCATCTCCTCGACGGTCTGGAAGCGGTCGTCGGGGTCCTTGGCCAGTGCCTTGAGGAGCATCCGCTCCAGCGGTTCCGGAAGCTCTGGTTTCAGGTCGCGGGGGAGGGGAAGGGGGGTGAAGATGTGGTTGTGGATGACGGCATAGGGGGTGTCGGCCTGGAAGGGGACTCGGCCCACCAGGAGTTCGTACAGCACCACCCCCAGCGAGTAGATGTCGGTACGGGCATCCAGTCGGGTCTCCCCCTTGGCTTGCTCGGGAGAGATATACTGGGGGGTGCCGACCATCATATCGCGGGAGAGGGTGGATTCTCCCACATCGGCCATCCGGGCCAGGCCGAAGTCGGTCAGGTAGATCTGACCCTCGGGGGCGAGGATGATGTTGGAGGGCTTGATGTCCCGGTGGAGGATACCCTGGCGATGGGCGTAGGCAAGGGCGTCGCCCACCGCCTCCACCACTCGCTGCACCTCCTCCAGGCTGATGGGGGTATCCTGGAGGCGGGTCTTCAATGTCTGCCCCTCGATGAAGCGCATAACCAGGTAGGGGTGTCCCCGGTGCTCGGAGAAGTCGTAGATAGGGACGATGTTGGGGTGGTCCAGTTTGGCGACGATCCGGGCCTCCCGCTGGAAACGGGTCAGGAAGTTTGGGTCCTCCCGGAAGGCGGGGTGGAGGACTTTGATGGCGACATACCGGTCCAGGGCGGGGTGGTAGGCCTTGAAGACGGTGGCCATACCGCCCTGCCCCAATTTCTCCACGATTCGATAGGGGCCCACATTCTCGCCGGTGGCAAAAGGCATCGCGGCCTCCTTGTGCCTGGTGGGTTCGAGTTGGGCTCATTATAGCACAGATGGGGGAAAGATAGCAAAACTGGAAGTTAGCGACGGTTTGGGGTATACTCTTGGGACGATGGGAGAGAGGTGCAAACTGCGGTTCATCGGCGGTCCGGCCCGTTTTGTCCCGGTCGCCCTTCTCCTTTTGGCTCTTGCTACGCGCTTGGTACCGGGGCCGCGTACGGTGGACGATGCCTACATCACTTTCCGCTACGCCCGTAATTTGGTGGAAGGACGCGGCTTCGTCTACAATCCCGGGGAGCGGGTGCTGGGGACGACCACTCCTCTCTACACGTTCCTCCTGAGCGGATTGGCCCTGGTCACCGGGTCGCAGGACTTCCCGATGCTGGCGGTGGCGCTCAACGGGGTGGCGGGGGCGGTGGCGGTGCTTCTCCTGTATCACCTGGGTCGCCGTTTCGCCGGCCCACGGGCCGTTGGGACGGCGGCTGCGCTTCTCTGGGCTGTGGCCCCTTACTCTGTCACTTTCGCCATTGGTGGAATGGAGACGGACCTGACGATCGGGCTCATTCTGGCCGCTTTCCTGGCCCACCTGTCCGACCGTCCGCTTTTGGTGTCCCTCTGGGCTGCGCTGGCCTTCCTGGCCCGGCCCGACACTCTCATCGCCACCGCTCCTCTCTTCCTGGACCTGTGGCTGGCCCGTCGGCGCTTCCCCTGGCGGGAGGCTGGGGCTGTTCTGGGGCTGCTGGCCCCGTGGCTCCTCTTTGCCACCTTCACCTTCGGCAACCCCCTCCCTGTCTCCATCGCCGCCAAGTCGGCTGCCTATCGGCTGCCTCCCGTGGCCGACCTCTTACGTCTTCTCCAGCATTATGCCACGCCCTTCTTTGAGTTTCAGGTGCTTCCGCCGCTGGGGGTCGTACTGGCCTTCGGCCTCTACCTAGGGCTCGCTGTGCTGGGGGGGCGGGCTGCCTTCCGGCACAACCCCCGCGCCTGGCCTGTCTCCTTCTACCCTCTCACCTACGGTGGTGTCTTAGCCCTCGTCAACCCCTTGCTCTTCCGCTGGTATCTCTCCCCTCCACTCCCGGTCTACTTCCTGCTCGTGCTGACCGGCGTCTGGACTGTGTCCTGTGATATTCGTAGATGGGGGAACCGGGAAAATGCTGACCGGGCTACCAACCCACCAGCCGCCAGCCTACCGGTGTACCTGCTCCTTGCTTTATTCACCTTTGCTGCGCTTGGGCTTACCCTCAATGCATGGACCCTGCACCCCGACCACGGACCCGACCGGCCCGCGCCGGAGATGGCCTGGTTCCAACTGGAGCTGCTCTACCGGGAGGCGGCGGACGTGGTGAGGGCGGATGCCCAGGAAGGGGCTACGCTGTGCGCGGGGGACATCGGGGTATTAGGGTACCGGACGGGACTGAGGATCCTGGACACGGTGGGGTTGGTGACCCCTCAGGCGCATCGCTATTACCCGGCCGACCCCGGCATCTATGTGATCAATTACGCCATCCCGGCGGACCTGGTGTTGGATCTGGAGCCTGATTACGTTGTAATCCTGGAGGTCTACGGGCGGCGGGGGCTCCTGCCTGATCCTCGCTTCCAGGCCCGCTACCGGCTGCTGGAGAAGATCGAGACCGACATCTATGGCTCAGACGGGATGCTCATTTTCGCCCGGCGGTGAGAGGGGCTTCCGCGCATACGCGGTGCACAGGTCCCCCAGATTGACCGCCACGGCCACCCGCCGCAGCCGCAGTCGGGTGACCAGGTGCTCGGCGGGGCGGCCCAGCCAGGGCATAAACGCTGCAACTCGGTTCATCAGGTAGCCCAGCCGCAGGTATCGCCCCTGCGCCCGAATCTGCACCACCGAGAAGCCGGCCTTCTCCAGCATCATCCGCAGGGTGGAACGGCTGAAGTAGTAGAGGTGCATCTCCATCAGCCAGGGCCACCGACCGCCCATCAGTCGGGCGAGGAGGCTGCCGATGTCGATGGTGTGGATGGCCAGGAGCCCCCCGGGTTTGAGCAACCGGTGGGTCCGGCGCAGCTCCCCCAGCGGATCGGTCAGGTGTTCGATGACATCCCACATCGTCACCACGTCGAAGCCGCCTTCCGGCAGGTCGGCGGTCTCTGTGGTGCCCTGGATCATCCGAAGGCCCCGCTTGCGGGCCACCTCCACCGCCCAGCGGGAGGGCTCCACGCCCCAGGCGTCCCAGCCGTGCCGACCGGCGATCTCCACGAATACCCCCGTATAGGCTCCTATATCCAAGAGCGTCCGTCCGTTGGGCGGGCCGGTGAGCCGCTCCAGCGGTCTCAGGTGATGCTCGAAGGTCAGCACCCGTCCCTCCCGTTCCTCGACGTACAGAGGGTCCTTCACCGCTTCGTAGGTCTCCCGGACGGTTGCCTCCTCCTGCCGGGGGTTGGCATAGACCAGCCCGCAGTGGCGGCACCGGACGATGGTGGGATGTACCCCGTAGCCGCTGTGGGTGCATCGATAGGCGGTCCAATCGGCCAGGGATTGTCCCTTGGGGAGCGTGCTGGGGAAACGGACCTCGGCGTCGTCGGCCCCGCAGAGGTTGCAGGTCACCTGTTCCATTAACTGCCTCTCCCCCGCAGGCGGGTCCAGGCGAGCCGCACCACCGTCTGCAGGGCGCGGAGGATCTCGTTGCGGGAGATTTTCGATTCCCCCAGGCGGCGGTTGTCGAAGAGGATGGGGACCTCTCCCACCCGCCACCCGCGCCGTTGGGTGCGGTAGAGCATTTCGATCAGGAAGGAATATCCGCTGGAGCGGATCTCGTCGATCCCTACCGACTCCAGCACCGGGCGGCGGTAGCAGCGGAAGCCCGCTGTGACATCGTGGGCCCGCAATCCCAGCAGCGCCCGCGCAAAGCCGTTGGCCCCCCAGCTCAGGAGGATTCGGGGCCAGGTGCAGTTTCGCGTTCCTCCGCCGCGCACGTACCGGGAGCCGATGACCAGGTCGTACCCGGCCTGGGCTTTCCCCAACATCGCCGGGATGTAACGGGGATTGTGGGAGAAGTCGGCGTCCATCGTGAAGATGTAGCAGGCCCCCTCCGCCAGCGCCCGCTGGAACCCGGCGACGTAGGCGGTCCCCAGCCCCAGCTTCCCTGGCCGATGGATGACCGAGACCAGGCCGTGGCTTTCGGCGGCGAGTCTCTCGGCCAGATCGCCAGTTCCATCGGGGGAGTTGTCGTCCACGACGATGACCTGCAACCCCACAGGCAAGTCCAACAACTGCCGCACAAGCGGCTCGATGTTCTCCCGCTCGTTGTAGGTGGGAACGATGACCGCGATGTCCAAAGATCTCACTCCTGACCGTATTCTACGTTCGATGTTCGACGTTTTGCGTTTCACGTCTTCACACCGGCAACGTCCTTTCATTCAACACCAGCGCCAGCGTCGCCAGCCAGACCAGGCTCCAGCGCAGCACCCGCCGGGAGCGGCGCAGGGCCCCGTACAGGACCGTAGCCGCCACCAGGCCCGTGGTGAGCCGCGCCATCGCCAGCGGTTCCCGCCAGGTAGAGTGGGGCAGAAAAGGCAGCACCGCCGCCTGCGCAAACAGAATCCCCACCCACGGGTGCCGACGGACCTTCGCAATGTCCTGCGCCGCCGCGGCCAGCGCCCAGAGCGTGGGCAGGACGAACAGAGGCCCCTCAACAGCCAGAAGCCGCCAGAAGACGGGTCGGCTCACCGTCGCCACCTGCCACAGCCCCCCGAAGGGAACGAGCTCAAAGGAGGTGGCCATCTCCCCGCCCGACCCCAAGCCGGGTCGGCCCAGCCAGGCCCAGAGCGTCCCCTGCCAGGCGAGGAAGGGCAGCCCCACCATCAACCCCAGTCGCACGGCCTCCCCCCAGCGACGTTCCAGCGCCAGGTGAAGAAGCAAACCGGCCACGGCCACCAGCGCTGTCTCCTTTGCCAATGCCGCCAGCGTCAGAAGCAGCATTGCGAATTGTGAGTTACGAGTTGCGAGTTGCAGGTTGCGTTTTTCCCGGATCAGAAGCGCTCCCTGAACGAGCCCCACCGCCAGCGGCTCCGCCAGGTCCAGCCGCAGCCCCGCCATCAGGCCGCCATACAGCCCGTAGGTCAGCGCGTACCAGGGGGAGGCCCCCCGCGCGGCCAGCAGCCGCTCTGTCGCCCAGGTCCCTCCCACCAGCGCCGCCAGGTTGACCGCGACCAGCGTCCATCCCACCGCCTCTGGATGGCTCAGCGCCAGCGCCCAGGCCAGCAGCGGGTGGAGGATACGCTGGTAGCGGTAGGCCGGCACATCACAGTGCCGCCAGCCGCCCAATGGGTCGCGGGCGATAAAGTAGGCGAACTGCCCATCATACCCCGGCGTCCCCTCGGGATCCCCCTCGGCATACCGCGTCCCCACCAGGGCGAATGCCAGCGGGTCGCCGCCGAAGCGGGCCAGCGTGATCCCCACGTAGGCCAGTCCCACCAGCAGGACCACCACCCAGGGCCGAAGCCATCTTCTCATACCGGGTTTTCCCGTCTCCGCGTCAGCAGCAGCCCGGCCGCCAGCCCCGCCAGCGAGGCCAGACTCAGCATTCCGCCGGCCCTCACCGACCGCGGCCGGTAGACCATCTCCACCACATGCTCCCCCGCCTCCAGGTAGACCGCCCGGAAGGTGTGGTTGGCCCGCAGGAGGGGTGCTTCCTCTCCATCCACAAGGGCCTCCCAACCGGGGTACCAGGTGTCGGCCACGACCAGGTAGCCGGGCCGGTCCAGAACGGCGCGTATTGTAACGCGGTTGGGGGTATCGTGCAAGGAGGGGGGGAGGGAATTGCGAATGGCGGATTGCGGATTCGAGATGGCGGGTTGCGAGTTCAAGGTGGGTGGCGCTTCCAACAAGACCTCAGTCGCGGGATCGAAAGATGGGTCGGCGAGGGTCGCCAGCATCTCCTCCGGGGGCACCAGGCGGGCGGTGGGGACGACCCAGGCGCGGCCCAAGGGATCGGGGAGGGCGGTCACGTGGGTCTCGGCCTCGGCGGTGGCGGTGACTAGGTGGGTGACCCCCATCGCGCGCAGAAGAGCCGGTGCGCCATCGGTAGCCCGGACCACGTCGGCATACCGGCCCACCTGCAGCGGCTCGAAGTTGTTGGCAGAAGGCACCCCGTCCAGCATCCCCAGGTTCGGCAACAACGTCTCCCGGAGCGACCGCCAGAAAGCCAGGTCGCGCGGACCGAAGGTGTCGAAGCGGAAGTAGCGGCTGAACTTCAGGGCGTACCCCGGCTCAGGATGGCCCTCGGCGGGCCAGAAGGTCCGCTCCACGACGGGGTTGGCTGCCAGTGCTGCGCCGGTGCTGCTCCGGCCTATGTAGAGCGCCCGGTCCACCGACGGCACCAGCCCCCACCCGAAGACCAACAGGTCGATCCACACCAACCCCACCGCCACCCACCACCATTCGTAAGGGCGATCCTTGCGGTCGCCCCGCGTCCTCCACAGCGCCACCCCACCCGTCGCCGCCAGGGTCAACCCCGCCCGGACCGTCGCCGGGCCGAAGGAGGAGGGTATGCCGGGGATCAGGTGGGATGCGGTCAGTCCACCCAGGACGGCTGCCAGCCCGAAGACGACCCCCAATGCGCCCCGTCGCCGAGTGGCCCGCCCCCTCCGCCACTCCTGCGCGCCGACCCCCGCCAGCGCTGCCAGCGCCACCGTCGTCATCGCGAGCCAGCGGGCCGGGGCCTGGAACCAATCGAAGGTTGGGATGTGTTCAAAAAGCCAAAGGAAGGCCGGATTGTTGCGCCCCAGCGCCAGGAGCAACGAGCAACCGGCGACCAGCGTCCAGAAGAGCGTTGCGTTCCGCCACGGATTCCTGCGCCGCAGCCCCGCCACTGCCTTCACTGCCAGGAGAAGGGGCAGCAGGCCGATGTAGGCCGCGTCCTCCCAATAGTTGCCGTAGCCCCAGTAGCCGCTGCCCCGGCCGGGATTGCCGAATAGGTCCGGCGCGACGAGGGTGAGCAACCGCCAGGGCCAGAAGGAGTAGATCAACCCCACTTCCCGATCCACCCCCTCGGCCCGCTGGGAGAGGAAGAGCAGTTCGGCGGTGGGGAGGAGCTGGATGGCGGCGAGGGTCAGGCCGAGGAGCAGGGCCAGCGTGGTGTGAAGGACGAGTTGCGGGTTGCGAGGGGCGAGGGGCGAGGGGCGATAGGCCAGGTATGCCCCCAGGAGCAGCAGGCCGTAGAAAGCGGTTTGGGCGTGGCCGGCCAGGAGCCCCAGGCCCAGCGCGCCGCCCAGCCAGAGCCCATCCCGCAGCCGTCCGGACTGCGCCAGCCGCTCCGCCCGCCAGAGCCAGATGGGGATCCAGGGGAAGGTGACGGCGATGCTGGGGAATAGCCCCGCTCGGGCTATCAGGAAGCCGCTTCCCTCCAGGGCCAGGCCGGCCAACAGCGCCGGGGATCGGTCCAGCCCCGCCGCCCGCGCCCAGGCGTACATTCCCAGTCCGGCCAGGGCCAGGTGCAGGGCGACGGTCCAGCCGAGGGCGACCTCCGCCGGCAGCGCCAGAGCCAGGCCGTAGAGGGGGTAGAAGGCCCCGGTCTGATAATTGGCTGCCAGGGGTGCTCCGCAGCCCAGAAGGGGGTTCCACAGCGGCAGGTGCCCCGCCCGCCACATCTCAGCCGCCATCCGCTGCCAGGGGACGAACTGGAGGAGCGGCGTGCCCCAGAAGAGGGCCTCACCGGCGAAGAGGGAGCGCCGGAGGAGGGCCAGGGGGAGGATGAGGGGGAGGATAAGGGGAAGGTTGCGGGTTGCGGGTTGCGGGTTGCGCATATTGATCACCGGTTCGTCGGTTTCGCTGTGTCTCTGTGTCGCTGCATCACCGGGTCGTCTGGAAGACCTCGTACTCTCCGCCCCGGTAGACCTGCCGCAGATAGGGCGCAGTGGGGGGGGCGAACCCGCCCAGCGCCCGCTCCGCCGGCCCCCAGAAGACCCAGTCCACACCATACTCCGCCAGCAGCCTCTGCCGCCAGGCGTCGTCGGTGGTGGCGGTGAAGAACTGGGCCACCAATGCCCGTTTCTCGGCGAAGTGGACCGTCTCTGGTCCGTGCCCCACGAAGGCCCGCGCTCCCACCCGCGCCGGGAGGTAGTTCCCGGTCCCGTAGGCGACCAGCACCACATCGCCCGGATGAGCCTGCTCGCTCAGCCAGTCCAGCGCCGCCACCTCCCCCGCGTCCCGGAAGACCGGTGCGGGCCGCGGCAGGAGCGCCAGGGAGTTCCCTGCCACGAGCAACAGATTGGTCGGCAGCAGCGCGACCAGCAACCCTGCGGCCACCAGCCTGCTCCGGCTTTGGGTTTTGGGCTTTGGGATTTCAAGCGCCGCCCGTGCTGCCAGCAGTCCCAACGGGACCTGTGCTCCCTCCACCAGCCGCCGCTGCAGATTGAAGGGGAGGTAGACCAGCACCGGTACCACGGCGGTCCAGGCCAGGGCCGCCCACCCCGGTCCTTCCTCCCGCCACACCCGGGGAGCGATCGACGCCGCGAGCAGGAGCGGCACCCCGAAGGCGGCCAGGTAGTGGAGGGGATGGGGAGAGAGGATGCGGTTCTGGGCCGCCCAGGTCACGTAGACCGGATAGGTGGTGAAGATCCAGAGGCTGTAGGCGACGATGGGGGCGGAGAGCAGCCCGGCGAGGGCCGTCTGCCACAACGCCTGTATCGGGCGGAGGGGGGAGCCTCCGGGGTCGCCCTTGGGGACACCGCGCAGGAGGAGCGCGAACCACATCGCTCCCGCCACCGCCCACGCCACCAGCACGTAGAAGGGGATGGTGAGGCCCATCGCCAGCCATACCAATCCGGCGAGTAGGGCGTATCTTGTGTTGCGTGCCTCAGACTTCGGACCTATCCCCCAAGCCTTCAACAGGGACAGAATCCCCCCTAACAGGAGCGTGCGTGCCAGACCGATGTGAGGGAACCCGTAGAGGACCAGAAAGGTGAACCCCTCGGGCAGGATGAAGTCGAGGGGGAGGCTGTCCAGCCACTCGGGTTGGCCCAGGGCGACCAGCAGCCAGCCCAGCCCGCCACCGAAGGTCACCAGCAGGAAGGCCAGCCGCCGCACCACCACGTCTGGGGTGAATGCCGCCAGAAAGCGGTAGAGGGTGAGCAGGAGCCCCATCCCGAAGACCAGCCGGGCCCCGTGATAGGTCCAGACCATTCGAGCGGTCAGGTCGGCCCCGGGCAGAAGGGCCGCCAGCTTGCCCAGGAGGAGGTGGAAGGGAAAGAAGAGGGTGCCAGGGTGGGGTTCGGGGGTATAGGCGATGTGGAAGAGCCAGGCCCCCTCCGCTCCCTGCCGCATCTTCGCCAGGTAGGAGTAGCCGTCCTCCACGGCGTAGACGAAACCGCCGAAGAGTCTCTCGTCGGTCTGGAGGACCAGGCCCAGGAGGTAGGGGGCCGTGCTCAGCGCCAGCGCTATCGCGCCGACGGCCAGGACCCATCTCCACTCTCGCTTGCTGACCATCTATCTGAGGCCCGATGTCTCCTGGTCGCTACCGGCGATAGACCGCCGTGTCTCCGAACGTGACCAGGGGTTCCCCTGTAGGGGGTTCCCCCAGTGTCCGCTCCCGCGGTCCGTAGAACAGGTAGTCCACCCCCAGCGCGTCCAGCCAGGCCGGGTCCCGTTGCCCGGCCCAGAACCGCTCCACCTGTGCTTGGCGCGCTTCAGCGTTCACCGTCTCGAAGGGGTGGCCGTAGACCACCCGCTGCCCGGCCCAGGCGGGGACGAAGATGCCGGTCTCGGGGGCGCAGAGGACCACCGCATCGTGCGGGGCCTGATCTCGTAGCCAGGTCAGCGCTGCTTGCTCCCCGTCGCTCAGGTAGAGGAGGGGATGGCCCCCCAGCGCCGCACCCGCGCTCAGCAGGAGGAGGAAGAGGGGCGTCATCGCCGAGAAGGCCACCAGCGCAGACGCGCCAACGCGGGCCCTCTGAGCAGGCACGGAGGCCCGCCTCGTTGTAAGGGCGACCCTTTGTGGTCGCCCCAGCCATCCCCACCCCAGCCCTGCCAGCGCTCCCACCGCCGCGCCCACCCCTATGCTGAAGCGACGGGCCAGGTCCAGGGGGAGGGCCAGCCCTGCCGTCGTCGCCAGCACCCACCCCAGGAGCAGGCCGTCGGCATCCTGTCCCCGTCGCCCGGCAACCGCTGCCCCCACCGCCGCCAGTGGTGTGAGCAGCCCGAAGCTCAGCAGCCAGTCCCCAGGGGGCGGCGAGGGGGTCACGTTCTGGGCGCTCCAGGCGGCCAGGACCGGGTCGGTGCGCGTCGCCCAGAGGGTGTAGAGGGGATACGGGAGGGCGAGGAGGGCCGCCAGGGCCGTCCATCCCAGGGGTTGCCAGGGGATGCGCCGGTGGCGCAGCCCCCGGGCCATCCACGCCCCCGCCAGCCCCCCCAGCAGGGGGACCAGGCCGAAGGGCTGGATAGCGCCCAGCGCGGCGGTTCCCGCCAGCAGTCCGACTCTGGAGGTGGGGGAACCTTTCGCGTCCAGGCCCCAGTGGGCCGACCAGGCCATCAGGGCCAACGCCGTCGGGAAGTGGGCGTTGGTCAGCAGGGCGACAAAGGGGAAGGCCTCCGCCACCCACAGGTCGGGAGTCTCCCGCCCCAACGGGCCGGCCAGCCATCCCAGGCCGGCTCCCAGCGCCGCCAGGAGGAAGAGGAGCCGCCGCCGGTCCACCCGGTCGGTCAGGTGGGCCGTCAGCCGGTAGAGACCGAGGAGGAGGGCCAGCCCCCCCACCGTCCGCGCTCCGTGGTAGACCGCCAGGAGGGGCAGGTTGGTCCAGCGGGCCAGGTGTCCCAGCAACAGATAGAAAAGGTAGATAGGAGCGCCCCGCTGCGGCTCGGGTGTGTAGGTGAGGTGGAAGAGCCAGGAGCCGTCGGCCCCCAGCCGCATCTTGGCGATGTAGGTATGGCCGTCCAGTGGGTTGTAGACCAGGCCGGTGAAGTGGGTGCCTGGCGGCGCGGCCGTCCAGGCGATCAGGTAGGGCAGCCAGGAGGCGGCCAGCACCCCCAGGGCGACCCCCACCGCCCAGCGCCATTCCCGTCTCTCGATCATCCTTTGTATTCTAGCACAGGGGTGTTCGAAGCAAAAGCGGGGTGTTGCGCTTCTCCAAACCCTATCCCGGTGGTAAAATTGAGATGGTATGTTCACCGACGAAGCGATCATCCACGTTAAGGCGGGGGACGGCGGCAACGGGGCCGTCGCCTTCCGCCGGGAAAAGTACGTCCCCTTCGGCGGGCCGGCCGGCGGCGATGGAGGGAAGGGGGGGGACGTGGTTCTCTACGTGGACCCCGGCCTCAACACCCTTCACCGCTTCACCCGCCAGCGCCACTTCCGCGCCGAGCGGGGCCAGCACGGCCGGGGGAAGAACCAGCACGGGGCTTGGGGGGCCGACCTGCGCGTTCCCGTGCCGCCGGGGACGGTGGTACGGGAGGCCGACACCGGCCGGGTCCTGGCCGACCTGACCGAACCGGGGCAAGAGGTGGTGGTGGCCCGCGGCGGGCGGGGAGGGAGGGGCAACGCCCGCTTCGCCACCTCCACCAACCAGGCCCCCCGCGTAGCCGAGAACGGGGAGCCGGGGGAGGAGCGGACCCTTCAACTGGAGCTGAAGCTACTGGCCGATGTGGGGCTGGTGGGGAAGCCCAACGCCGGCAAGTCTACCCTCCTGGCGGCCGTCACCGCGGCGCGGCCTAAGATCGCCCCGTACCCCTTCACCACCCTCCAGCCCCACCTGGGGGTGGTGGTGCTGGACGACCACACCGACTTCGTCCTGGCCGACCTCCCCGGCCTGATCGAGGGGGCCAGCGAGGGTAAGGGGCTGGGCCACGAGTTCCTCCGTCACGTGGAGCGGACCCGGCTCCTGATCCATCTGCTGGACGGGGCTGCCCCCGATCCCCTGGATGACTTCGCCGCCATCAACGAGGAGCTGGACGCCTTCGGCCACAGGCTGGCGGAGAAGCCGCAGATCGTGGCCTTCAATAAGATGGACCTGCCGGAGGCCCGGGAGCGTTTCCCCCAGGTGCGGGAGAGCCTGCAGGCCCAGGGGTATGAGGTCCTCCCCATCTCCGGGCTGGCTCGGGAGGGGGTGCGGGACCTTCTCTGGCGGGCGGCTCGGCGGCTGGCGGAACTGCCTCGGGAGGCGGTCTCCGCTCCCGAGCTCCCCGTCTTCCGGCTGGAGGAGGATGAGCGGGCCTTCTGGGTGGAGCGGGAGGAAAACGGATGGCGGGTCCACGGCCGGCGGGTGGAGCGGCTGGCGGCGATGACCCCCTTCGAGCTGGACGAGGCGGTCTATCGCTTTCACCGGGCGCTGGAGGGGATGGGGGTGCTGGATGCCCTGCGGGAGGCGGGGGTCGGGGCGGGGGATACTGTGCGCATCGGCGAGGCGGAGTTGGTGTGGGAGGAGGAGTGACCCCGGAGACGCGGGGGGCGAGGTTGGGGGTGTTGGGGGGGACGTTCGACCCGCCCCACTACGGCCACCTGGTGCTGGCGGAGACCGCCCGCGTCCAGTTGGGGTTGGTGCGGGTGCTCTTCGTGCCCGCCGGGGAGCCGCCCCACAAGCCGGGTCGGCCCATCACCCCTGCCCACCATCGGGCAGCGATGGTTGAGGCTGCCATCGCGGATAACCCCGCTTTTGCCCTCTCCCGTGTGGACCTGGACCGGCCGGGCCCCCACTATACGGTGGAGATGCTGGCGCTGCTGCGGCGGGAGCACCCGGAGGTGGCGTTTTTCTTCCTAATGGGCGGCGACAGCCTGGCCCAACTCCTCACCTGGCACGACCCGGCGGGGATCGTGCGACAAGCCACCTTGGCGGTGATGCGGAGGCCCGACTGGGAGGCGGACCTGGCGGCGCTGGGGCGGGAGGTGCCGGGGATCCGACAGCGACTGGTCTGGCTGGACGTTCCTCGCCTGGACATCTCCGGTTCCGATCTGCGCCAGCGCGCCCGCCGGGGGCTGCCGCTTCGCTACCTGGTTCCGCCTGCGGTGGAGGTGTACATCCGCCAGCGTCACCTCTACAGGTGATGCCGCTGGGTCGGCGATCGCATCTTCTGGGTTGGCGCGCTAAAGCGTTGGGGCGCGCCCGCGAATAGGGATTCGCGGGCTCCTCTCCGGAAACGTGCAATTGCCCTAACCGGAGAGCGGGTTGGGTTGCGCTGTTGCTCACGGTATGCTAAAATAGACATAATGGATTTTCTCCCCGCCGGCGACGCCGCAGAAAGAGGTCTAGCTCAGCACACCCAGGGGCGCAAAGGACGCAGAGAGATTCCGGGCAACTTTGCTCCTTTTGTGTTATTTGCAGTTAAGCTTGTGTCACGGGTGGCCGGTAATGTCGAATGGGGAGACTGCCTGGAGGGGGGGAGGAGCGGATGAGCCGAGAGGATAAACTGAAGCCGGGCGCTCAGATTTTCTGGGCAGAGGCGTTGGAAGTGCCGCGCCGGTTCGGGCACAGGGCGGTCGGCCTTTACCATTTCCTCCTGGTGCTGTTGGAGCGGTATGGGCCGATGGCGGAGTCGCTCGCCTCCGGCCTCCAGGCCGCCGAGTACTACCGCCAGGTCCAGCAGTCCCTCCGGGAGGGGGAGATCGGAGAGCCGATTGGCCCGCAGGAGCTGCTCGAGGAGGCCGTCCGGCGGGCCGCTGGGGCCGGCAAGCCCTATGCCTCGGAGCGAGACCTGGCCGCAGTTCTGCTACAGCGGGCGGGTTGGACGCTGGTGGGCGATCTGGCGCGCGTAGTCTCCGAGCCCTCCCCGGTTGAGGTGGTGGAGGAGAGGGAAAAGGGGCCGTCGTATCGGCCTCGCGCCCGCCGCGCCACTCCCGTCTTGGAGAGGTTCGGGCGGGATCTCTGTCAGGAGGCGCTGGCCGGGAAACTGCCGCCCATCCTCGGCCGGGAGGCAGCGCTGCAAGCAGTGATGGAGACTCTCTGCCGATTCACCAAGCGCAATCCCCTGCTCATCGGTCCGGCCGGGGTGGGGAAGACGGCTATCGTGGAGGCGCTGGCCCAGCGGGTTGTGCGGGGGGAGGTCCCCCCCCCGCTCCAGGGTGTCCGTATCTTCCTCCTCGCTCCCTCAGCCTTGGTCAGCGGAGCGGGCGTGGTGGGCGAGCTGGAGAAGCGGATGCACGCCATCCTGAAGGAGGCCAGTCAGGATGGGGTTGTCCTTTTCATAGACGAGGTGCATACCATCGTCGGCAGCGGTGGCGTGCGGCAGGTCTCGGATGTCGGGAGTCTGCTGAAACCCGCCCTCGCCAAGGGGGAGGTGGCCTGCATCGGGGCGACGACGGATGAGGAGTTCCACCGTTTCATCGAGCAGGACCGGGCTCTGGAACGCCGTTTCCAGCCGCTTCGCATCCAGGAGCTTTCCGCCGATGCCACGCTGGAGATCCTGCACGCCCTCCGGGAGCGGGCCAGCCGGGAGCGGGGGGTCACCTTCACCGATGAGGCCCCGCGCCTGATCGTCCTTTTGGCGCAACAGTATCTCCGAAACCGGTATTTCCCGGATAAGGCGATCGACATCTTCGAGCAGAGCGTCGCCTTCGCCGTGCTTCACCGTATCTCGGAGGTCACCCCCTCCGTCGTGCGCGACGTGGTGGAGCGGATGGTCGGCGTCCCGGTGGACCTGGGGGCCGATCTGAGCCGCCGTCTCGATGAGGTCAGGCAGCGTCTGGTGGTGGAGGCATTCTGCCCGGAACCGATCGCCGATGCGTTGGCCCGGCGTTTGGAGATCACGATGCGGGGCCTGGATGTCTCGCCCATCCGCCCGAACGGTGTGCTGCTGGTGACGGGCGCGGCCGGTGAGTCGCCCGAGCTGACCGCCGAGGTTCTGGCCCAGGCTCTCTACGGAGATCGGGATCGGTTGATCGAGGTGGATATGACCCGCTTCACCCATCCGGCCGACGTGACCTGGTTTACCGGAGCCCCGCCCGGTTACGTGGGGCATGAGAATGTGATGGGGTTTCACCTGCAACTGACCCAGCAACCTTGGTCGGTTGTCCTTTTCAAGAACGTGGAGGCCAGCCATCCTCAGGCGCAGGAGGTGCTGGCGCAGGCTCTCCAGGCCGGTTTCTTCACCGACGCCCGGGGACGCAGGGCCTACCTGAGCGACGCGGTGGTCGTGCTGACCGCCACCCTTGAGGAGCAGGCGAAGCGCCCCCTCGGGTTCGGCCGGGGAGAGGAGGAGGGCCGCGAAGAGGAAAGGACCGACATAGATGTGAAGCCCCCCTTGGTGCCCGACCTGCTGGCGCAGTTGGACCTTCGCTGGCGGCCCGAGCGCCTTACGGCGGATCGGGTTCAGCTATGGCTCGAGCGTTGGGTCCTTCCCGGGCTCTCCGAACGGTATCAACGCCAGGGATTGGAGATAGATTGGGATCCCAGCATCCTCAAGTGGCTTGCGGAGGCTGTTCTCGCCGCTGGCGACCTGGGGCAGGGAGAGCGGTTGGTGGAAGAACAGGTCCTCCCCTTGCTGATCCCCTACCTGGATACGCCGGGGAAGGCGACCATCTCCTACAGGAAGGATGAGGGCGTTCAGGTCCAGTACACGAAAGGAGTGTAGGATGGAGTTCAAGACGGAGGCTCAGGAACAGGTCTATAGGAAGGTGGATAAGTATCTGCGTCAGCTCTTCGGGGAGATGGTTCGGCCGCTGTCGCACGCTCCCCTCTTCATCGTCCCGGCGGGTACGACACTGACCCACATCGTCGTCACGCCCTGGGGGAGCGATGACGCGACGATCACGGTGCGGGCGTACGTCGTCTATGGGGCCGATCTCGTGCCCGACCTTCTCCATTTCCTTCTGCGGGAGAACGACACCAAGCGGTTTGGCGCCTTCGGTCTGGATAAAGACGGGGATATTTTCTTCGAGCATTCCATCGTGGGCTCCACCTGTGATAAGGAAGAGCTGAAAGCCTCCACACTGGCGGTCTCTCACACCGCCGATCTGTACGACGAGAAGATCGTCCAGCGGTGGGGCGGCATGCGGGCGATTGACCGGGCCAAGGAACAACTCTAATTCCATAGATGACCCATTCCGCTACTGTACGGACGAAGCGGCTTCTGCTCCTTCTTCTCATCTCTGGATGGGTGTTCGTGCTGGTCCTGACCGGTTGCGATGGCGAGGCGATGCTTGAGCCTACGCCTACCCCC
>DQUX01000311.1 GCA_015662065.1 Anaerolineales bacterium
AGCTTCCCGTACCCGCGGGTAGTAATAAGCCCGTAGCGCTGCCTCGTACTGGACCGACTTGACACTGTGGGCCGGGGTAGTGTATCGCTCCTCTGTCACCTCGTTCAACAGCGACTCCCGAAATGCCTCGGCCCACCGCCGCTCACCTGTGCCCAGTGCCAGCATCCCATACTCCGGCGGTCCCTTGCGGGGATTCGCCTCTACCAGCGCCAGCAGTTGCCGAAATACCTCTTCTCCATCGTATATCTGCGGATCTGGGTCGACTACCCCACAGAGAAACGGGTTCGCTCGCGAGATACCCGGATAGATGGGGGCATCAGGGGGATAGAAGCTGTGCCGATAGGCCCGCACCGTCCCAAGCGCTCCGGCAAAGAGGACCAAAAAAGCTCCAGCAGCCACGGCCCGTCGGTCCATACGAAACCCCGCCTGGTTTTTAGGGAGAGGCCTCCGCGCCAATCGCCTCGACGCCGGGAGGAGCAAAAGCCAGAACACAGCCAACGTCGCGCCCTGGAGGGCAACGAAGAACTCCTCGTCGGCAAAACGGGATTCGAGCTGGGCTATGGCGACCAGTGCTCCCCCGGCCCCGGATGCCAGTAGCCCCCGCCACAGCCACCGCCGCAACGGGCTGTGTCCCTCCACCAGCGTTGCCTCCAGTCCCAGGGACAGCGCGTTCGTCAGTCCCGCCACCCCCCACGCTGCCCAGGTAGCCTGGGTGGACGCATACGCCGCTCCTATACCTGCACCGACAAGGAAGATCCATACGGTAACCGGAGGCCACAGCCCCTCCGTCTTCCCCACGTGCCATGGGCGGACCAGGTAGGACAAGAGCAACACGGCGATGACGAACCCCCAGCGGGCTATCAGCCCATCCCACGACCATGGCGCATCCGCAAGCCATCGGATCCCTTCCAGAAAGACCGTCGGCAATCCTGTGAGGCTGAGCCAGAGCCCTGCTTTGAAAAGCCATCGGACCGAAGCTCTCACGGTGCTCCCTCGCCACAGGCCTCATACCTCAGAGCGAAGATGTACACATGGTCCTGATGGTACCGCAGGTCGAACGGGGAGGAGGTCATCATATCTTGAGGGGAGAAAAGTTGCACCGCGCCTAGGCCTACCTTTCCTTGTCCTTGCCCAATGTAGATGTGGCTGATCCCCCATTCGCACAGAGGCCGCAACCCCTCGGGTGAGGCGAGAGAGGCTCCCTCTAGCCTGGTCACCAGTTCCACCACACGCTGGCTGTATTCGGGCTCCGTTGGGACCTCGTTGAGCAGGGCGTATTGCGGTGGCATAGTGTTTCTCCGGCCTGCCAGTAGCGGGAGCCACCAACCAGCATCGGAGCCGACAGCGGAGCGACCACCGTAGATGCGAAACCCCTCTACTAGGAAAAGCGTGTCCCGCGGGGTGTGCTCCCGAATCCATGCCATCGCCCGCATATCGGGCCGGGTCACCATTGCAAACTCGGACTGAATGACCCTCGCTTGCCGGGCCACACCTACCAGGGTCAGGACAATTAGAAGCGCTCTCCACGCCCACCGCCCAACCCTTCCCCCGTGCTGTCCTATCCATCCTGCCGCTGCGCTGGTCCCCCATCCGATCAGCAGGCTGGCCGGGATGTAGAGGGCGATCACCACGGCGAAGTTCTGCATCATATTGGCCGCCGGGAAGCCAACCAGACGTCCTGCCGTCCACGAGGCCAGCACCGCCACCCATAGTCCCACTGCCCCCACGACCCACTGCCGACGGGCCAGTGCCCATCCCTGGCATAGCAGGGAGGCGAGAAGGAGGGGCAGAGGCAGGTAGTTCGTCACTGCCTTCCAGATCTGGTAATCGGCCAGGACGCGTTCCAGGGGTGGCCGGTTGGAGACCCCCGCTGCCAGCGCTGTTGCCAGATGGCCGCCGATAAGGCGCGATACCCAGGGGAGAAACAACCCCCCTGCGATGAGGGCAACAAGCGCCATTCGAGCCAGCCCTCCGAGCCACAGATGGACCTCCTTTCCCAGGCGGGAAGGACCCCACACGATCAACCAGGCCATGGCGAAAGGGACATAGAAGAGGGGCATCCTGTAGTAGCAGAGCGTCATCCCGGCCAGTGTCAACCCGGCCAGGAAACTCCCAGAGATTGTCCCTCCGCGCCCCTCCGCCGTTGCCCAGAGTAGCCAAAGGGCTACAGGGAGAACCGCCTGACCAGCCAGCTGGGCATACCGCCCCCAGTTCACATAGAAGGCAGGCATTGGGGAAAGTAGCCCGGCGGTCAGCACTGCCCCCATTCCTGCCCAACGGTTCCCGTCCGCCAGCTGCACGGCAAGGGGATAGAGGGAGAACACCGCCAGGCTGTTGATGATCTGACCGGTTAGAAGCGTGGCTTTTACCGCTCCAAGCTCCATAGCCCAGGAAAGAAGGGCTGTCGCGGTATGAAAGCCATAGTGAACGGTGAGGCTTTGGTAGGGAGCGTAGGGCTCCCAGGAGCGGAACAGCCCGCCGCGATCCACTATCAACTGAGAAATCACTGCATGCTGCACCGAATCCCCCCACATCGGTGCGTCCAGCGTACGCACCACCAGCAGCCGCACGCCAAAGACCAGTGCCAGGATGACCAACAGGGTCAGATCTGGCCA
>DQUX01000396.1 GCA_015662065.1 Anaerolineales bacterium
CAACTATCTGTACTTCGACATAGACACCTACAAGCGGTACACGCACTATATCGAACAAGTAGGGGATCGCTGGGTTGTCACGCCGATGGATGCCTATTATTACTTCCACTCCGGGCGCTGGCTCGGTGTCTTCCTGCCCGTGGCCCTCGTCTGGTGGCTGGTGGAGGCCGTGACGATCCTATCTGTGTGGCTCTACCGCAGCTCGGCCCGCTTCCGGGCCCGGCTGTGGAGGGGAGAGGGGGGCTAGGCTTGTGTCTGCAGTGTGGCTGTGCTAGAATCAAGCAGCAGGGCGGGTTGTGAGATCGGACCGGTGCAGGCTTCTGCCGACAGCGTAGCCCGGGGGCTCAGGAGGGACGGAATGGGGAAGATCACCCACGTGGTCAAACGCACCGGCGCGGTTGTCCCCTTCAGGAAGGAGCGTATCACCAACGCCATCTACCGGGCGGCGGTGGCCGTGGGCGGCCGCGACCGGTCCATCGCGGAGGGGCTGGCCGATCAGGTGGTGGCGATGCTGGAGGAGATCACACCGCCCGGCCATACCCCCACCGTCGAGGAGATTCAGGACGTCGTCGAGAAGGTGCTGATCGAGAACGGCCACGCGAAAACGGCCAAGGCCTACATCCTCTACCGCGAGGACCGGGCCCGCCGGAGGCAGGAGCGGGCCAGGCGCTCGGCCCATCCCTCTGAGAATATCCCCTGGTGGAAGCTCTGGGAGGTCCTTAACTGGGCCGTGGACCACGACCTGCACACCGTTGAGCGGCTGAACGCGCGCATCGCGCGGGGGGAGTTCCCCCAGCTCGTCCGGGAGACGGACCGGGCTTACAATGAGGACATCACGACCGCGGCGGAGATGATCAAGGAGCGCCGGGATGAGGTGCGAATCGTCATCATCGCCGGCCCGTCCTCGTCGGGTAAAACGACCACCACCATCAAGCTCAGCCACCTGTTGGCGAAGATGGGCCTCAGCCTGGTCCCGCTGACGGTGGACAACTACTTCTTCGATCTGGAACTCCACCCTAAGGACGAGTTCGGCGACTACGACTTCGAGACGCCCCAGGCCCTCGACCTGGAGCTGATCAACGATCACCTGGTCCGTCTGGTCAACGGGGAGGAGGTTCGGATTCCTTTCTACGACTTCAAGACCGGCCGGCGTCACGATGACCACACTCCAATGCGGGTCGGGCCGAACGACCTCATCCTCATCGACAGTCTCCACGGCCTGTTCCCCGATATGATGCGGAGCGTGGATGACGAGCGGAAGTTCAAGCTGTACATCGAACCCCTGCTCCAGATGAAAGACCCCGATGGCCGGTTCGTCCGCTGGACGGACCTGCGGTTGATGCGCCGTATGGTCCGCGACGCCGTTCATCGCGCCTACGATCCCCAGCGGACCCTGGAACATTGGCATTACGTGCGCAAAAGTGAGCTGCGCAACATCATCCCCTACATCAACACCACCGACTACATCATCAACAGCGGCCTGCCGTATGAGTTGCCCGTTATGCGGACCAGATTGCTCGACTCCTTCGCCCGGTGGGCGGATCTCTACAGGGACGACCCGCTGCGGGAGGATGCCTTCGGGCGTGCCGAGCGGGTGCGTGCCCTCCTGCAGGCCGTGACCCCGGTTGAGGATGAATCCGCTATACCGCCCGACTCCCTCCTGCGGGAGTTCATCGGCGGCAGTTGCTACGAGTACTGATGCCCACCCTCCACGTCGTCTCTCACACCCACTGGGACCGGGAGTGGTATCTGACCTTCCAGCAGTTCCGCTTCCGGCTGACGCGGCTGGTGGAAGCGCTGCTGGAGATTCTGGGAAGCGACCCCGGCTATCGTCACTTCACGCTGGACGGGCAGGCGGCGGTCCTGGAGGACGTGGTGGACGTGCGGCCCGACCTGGAGGAACCCCTCCGTCGCCACGTCCGTGAGGGCCGTATTCTCATCGGCCCCTGGTTCGTCCTCCCCGACGAGTTCCTGGTGAGCCCCGAGGCTCTGGTCCGCAATCTCCTCCTGGGCGACCGCATCTGCCGGGCCTGGGGGGCGAAGATGGACGTCGGCTACCTGCCCGACCCATTCGGCCACATCAGCCAGTTGCCTCAGCTTCTGCGCGGCTTCGGTATCGAGACGGCGGTCTTCGCCCGGGGCGCGGGTGATATGCCGGTGGAGTTCCGTTGGGCCGCGCCGGATGGGACCCCGGTGCTGGTCTGTTACCTGCGGGGTCACTACGACAACGCCGCTTACCTCCCCGCCGACGAGGAGGGGGCCGCGCGGGCGCTGGCGGAGGCGCGGGACAGCCTGGTCCCCCACACGCGCGTCTCCCACCTGCTGCTGATGCAGGGGGCCGATCATATGTACCCCCGGCCGGACCTCCCCCGGCTTCTATCTGCCGCCGACGTGCTCCTGCCCGATCGTGTGCTTCACTCCACCCTCCCGGCCTACGTCGCCGCCGTGCGGGCCGAGTTGGGAGAGGACGGCCTGGAGCGGCTGCCGCTCCTCGCTGGCGAGATGCGCGACCCCAGCCGTGCCCCCATCCTCCCCGGCGTTCTCTCCACCCGGATGTGGATCAAGCAGCGCAACCACGCCTGCCAGACGCTGCTGGAGCGATGGGCGGAGCCCTTCGGCGCGCTTGCGGAAGGGGTGGTGCGGGGATGCGGTGACACGGCGACGCGGCGACGCGGTGACGCGGTGACCTCCTCCGCGTCTTCCTACATCCGCCGGGCCTGGCGCTACCTGCTGGAGAACCACCCCCACGACTCCATCTGCGGCTGTTCGGTGGACCAGGTGCACCGGGAGATGGCGACTCGCTTCGACTGGTGCGAGCAACTGGGGGAGGAGGTGGCGCGGGCGGCGCTGGAGACGCTGGCGGCGCAGGTGGATACGGGGGAAGGGGACCTGCCGGCATTGGTGGTCTTCAACCCCTCCTCGTCCCCCCGCACCGACCGGGTGATCGCTCGCGTGACGCCGCCGGTGGACCCCGCCGAGGTGATGCTGCTTTCCCCAGAAGGTACGCCCGTCCCCTTCCGCGTGCTGCGCCACACCTTTCGCTCGGAGATGGAGATGCAGTTCGACCGGGAGACGATGGCCCAGATGGTCGCCCAGACGGCGGCCAGCGGCGGCGTGGTGTGGGGGGAATGGCGGATCGCCGGCCTGCAGACCCGAGTCGCTGACGGCGTTGGGCAGGTCGCCGTCACCGTCACCCGCAACCCCATCCCCACCGGCCCGCTCCCTCTGGAGCCGACCCGGCAGCTCCAGGCTCTCCTGGAAGAAGGAGCGGTCAGCCAGTACCGAGTCCGCATCCGGGAGGAGGAAGCGCTGGAGGTGGCCTTCGTCGCCCGGGACGTGCCCCCGCTGGGCTATACCGGCTACCGTTTCCTGCCATCCGTACCCCCATCCCCGTCCCCCCGTGGACTTCGAACCTTGAACTTCGAGCTCCGAACTTCGAACTCCGAACCCGCCATCGAGAACGAGTTCCTCCGCGTTGAGGCCGACCCGCAGACGGGGCTGCTCACGGTGCTGGATAAAGGGACGGGGTGGTCGCTGCCGGACTGCCATCGGTTCGTGGACGGCGGGGACCGGGGGGATGAGTACAACTACTGCCGGCTAGAGCAGGACCTGCTCGTCGATTCGCCGGTCGAACCGCCGACGGTGCGACGCGAGGCCGATGGGGTGGGCCAGAGTCTCGTGCTGCAGATGACCTACCGAGTGCCCGAGGGGCTGGACCCGGCGGACCGCTCCGGGCGCAGCGCCGAGACGGTCGAATTGCCTATCGCGGTGCGGGTGACGCTCACGCCGGGGGTGCGGCGGGTGGACTTCGAGACAACGGTGGACAACCGCGCCCGCGACCACCGGCTGCGGGTACACTTCCCGGTCCCTCTGGCCGTGGGGCGCGCCTGTGCCGAGGGCCACTGGGATGTGGTGGAGTGGCCGCCGGACCTCCCCGCCGACACCGAGGGCGGGGCCGAACAGCCGGTCCCCACCCGCCCTCAACGGGGTTGGACCAGCATCTCCGACGGGGCGCGGGGGGTGACTCTGGCCAATCGGGGGCTTCCGGAGGTGGAGGTGCTGCAGGGGAGGGCTGGGGTGGAGATCGCGCTGACGCTGCTGCGGTGCGTGGGGTGGCTTTCCCGCGACGACCTCCCCTGCCGGCCGGGCCACGCCGGGCCGGGGCTGCCGGTGGAGGAGGCCCAATGCCCTGGTCGCCACACCTTCCGCTACGCCCTCATCCCCCACGCCGGTGACTGGCGGATGGCCCTCGTCGAAGCAACGGCCTTCCAGACCGACCTGCGGGCCATCCCCACCTCCGCCCATCCCGGCCCGCTTCCGCCCTCACTTTCATTCATCCGCGTCGAGCCGGAGATGCTGCAGGTCAGCGCGGTCAAGCCGCCGGAGGAGGGGGAGGGGCTGATCCTGCGGCTGTGGAACGCCGATGACAGGCCGGTGGAGGGAAGCATCCGCCTGTGGCGGCCCTTCGCCCGCGCCGTACAGATCGACCTGGCGGAGCGGGAGGGGGACCCGCTGGCCCACAATGCCGACCGGGTGGCGCTCACCATCCGTGGGCGGGAGGTGGTCACGCTGCGGTTCTACTATTCGTGATCTGCGTTTCCGTGTCCCATTCGTGGACGGCCCCGCCGCTTCCGCCTTCGCTTGAGCAGTTGGCGGGCCAGGGTCTCCTCCTCGGCGGCAGGAGGGGAGGGCCGGGGGGGAGCCGG
>DQUX01000204.1 GCA_015662065.1 Anaerolineales bacterium
AACAACCTCTATCTACTTTGACAATATCACATTGTGCTCTGAGGGGGTCTGTGACCCCCGACTTTGGCTGAAAGTCGTTGAGAGAACTCGCTCTGGGTAGGTCTGTGACCCGCCGAGCCGACCGGTCGCAGATTGGTCAGAACTAGAACGGTTCGTTCTTGGAGAGAGTATACACCGAAAGGTCGAGGATGTCAATCACAACGTGGCTGGTGTCTAATCACAGAGGCCGCGATAGTCTCTCTCTTGAGTATTGGTGCCGCTTGCCCATCCCACCGGGCGGTTCAGCGCCCGGCTACGCCGGCAAAGCCCCCTTTGGGGGCCGGCTTTCAGCCCGCAGGGCTTTGTCTGTGAGCCCGGACATTCACGTCCGGGCGGGCTTGCTTTCACCGCATGCGCCGTCGCCACTCCTCCTTCAACTCCAGCGCGTCCAGGTCGTCCTTGAACTCCAGGAACTGCCGCAGCAGCCGGTTGAACTTGTTCATCTCCTCCAGCATGGGGAAGTGGCGAGCGCCCTCCAGGAGGATAATCCGCACGTTTTCCTCGACCCACTTCAGCCACTTTCCCTCCGGCGGGTAGATGAGCGAGTCGTTCTTGCCATAGACCAGGAGGACCGGCATCCTCAGCTCATCCAGGTCCCGCCGCAGGTCCTCCCCCAGCACCGCGCGGACGCTGCTGACGACGGCGGCGGCGTCGGTCTTGCCGGCCTCCATCTGCACCTCGGGATAGGCGGCGATCTGGCGGCGGCCCAGGATACGGGTGGCCACCTCCCCGTTGTTATCCGAGAAACTGGCGAGCGGGCGGGCGAGGGCGGAGCCCACCAGGGGGGTGCTCACCGCCATCACCTGCTCCACCCGCTCCGGCATCTCCGCGGCCATACGGAGCGCCACCACTCCCCCCAGCGCATGCCCCACCAGCGGGGCCCGACCGATAGCCATCTCCTCCATAAACTGCTGCAGGAGGGTGACATAGGCCGACAACGAGTACCCTCCCCGCTGTCGGTCCGAATCCCCAAATCCCCACAGGTCGAGCGCGTAGGTCCGGTACCGGTCCGAGAGGTCGTCCATCGCTGGCACCCAGTACCGCCACGAGCCGAGCCAGCCGTGGAGGAAGATCAGCGGCGCGCCTCGGCCGATGGCCTCATAGTGCACCAACCCGTTCTCGATGATGATCGCGCTCATTGCCCGTTCGTTCGTCCCTCGCCACGGGAAACCGCGGCCTCCAGGCGGTCCATCGGATGGTTGCGAGGGGAGCTACACCTCGTACCCGGACCGCCGGAGAATATCGCGCACCTGGTCGGTCAGCTCGTCGGGGGCGAAGGGCTTGAGGATGTACTCCTCGGCCCCCGAGTCCAGGCCCTGCTGAATCTCCACCTCCTGTCCTTTGGCGGAGAGGAAGACCACCGGGATCGCGCTGGTTTGCGGGTTCTCCTTCAACTGACGACAGGCCTCATATCCTGTCATCCTGGGCATCCGCACGTCCAGAATGATCAGGTCCGGTTGCTCCGTCTCCGCCAACTCTACCGCTTCGATGCCGTTCACGGCCAGGAGCACCTCGAAACCCGCGAAGCGGAGGGTGAAAGCGATGAGTTCCCGGATGTCTTTCTCGTCTTCGGCAACAAGGATCCTGAGCATACCGATAACCTCTCCCTGATGGTCACTCCTGGGCCTGGCGCCGGCCGGTCTGCAAGAGCACCGCCGAGATTTCCTGGAGGAAGTCCTCTATGGCGAACGGCTTGGTGAGGAAGCGGGCAGCCCCCAGTGTCAGCGCCTGCTGCTGTTTCAACTCCTCGTGGGTCAGGCTCCCGGTCATCACGACGACCGGGATGTCGCAGGTGCGAGGGTGAGACTTCAGCTTTCGCAATACGTCGTAGCCATCCATATCCCTCAACTTCAGGTCGAGCAGGATCAGTGCCGGCTGCACCTCCCTCGCCACTTTCAGGGCCCTCCGCCCCAGCCCCGTGGTGCGCACGCTGAAGCCGTGGCGGCGGAGCGCCTCCCGTATCAACGAGAGATTGTCCTGATCGTCATCCACCACCAGGATCAGCCCCCGCTGGTGGAGAACCTTGCGCACCGCCTCCAGCAGCGCCTCCTCGTCGATCGGCTTGCCCACATAGTCCAGCGCCCCCAGCCGGAGCCCCTTCTCCCTGTCCGGCACGACGGAGACGATGACCACCGGGATGTCCGCCGTCTGGGGGTCCTTCTTCAGCCGTTCCAGGATCACAAAACCGTCGGCGTCGGGCAAGCGAATGTCCAATGTGATCAGGACCGGGCGGATCTCCCGGGCCGCCTGGAGCCCCTCATCCCCTCGGCCCACCACGATCGCTTCGTACCCCTCCGACTCCAGGTGAATGCGGATCAAGTTGGCCACGTCGGGGTCGTCCTCGATCACCAGCACCGGAACGCCTGAGGGGCGCGGGGTAGGCGACACGGCTTGCCGGGGAGCGCTGACCAGCGGGAGGGTGAAGATGAAAGTGCTCCCCTCCCCCAACTCGCTCTCCACCCAGATCTCGCCGCCGTGCATATGGACCAGGGAGGCAGTGATGGGCAGCCCCAGGCCGGTGCCGGGGGTCTCCTGGACCAGCGGGTCATCGGCGCGGAAGAAGCGGTCGAATATCCGCGCCTGGTTCTCCTTGGAGATACCGATGCCGGTGTCGGTGACCGCGACCTCCAGCATGTCCCCCGCAGGCCGGGCGGAGACGATCACCTCTCCTCCCGGGGGCGTGTACTGGATGGCGTTCCCCACCAGGTTGGTGAGGACCTGGGCCACGCGGGCCCCGTCCCCCCAGACCGCCGGGAGGTCCTCCGGCACCCGCGTCTCCAGGACAATCCCCCGGCTCTGGGCTCGGCCTTGGAGCGTGCCGATCACTTGGTCCACCACCTCGTGGAGGTGGACCGCCTTCAGGTCCAGCTCCACCCGTCCGGTCTCGATGCGGGAGATGTCCAGCAGGTCGTTGACCAGGGCGGTCAGGCGGTCGGCGTTGCTGCGGATGATGCCGAGGAAGTGGCGCTGCTGATCGCTCAACTCACCGACCGCTCCCATTAAGAGCAGATCGGCGTACCCCTTGATGGAGGTCATCGGCGTGCGCAGCTCGTGGGAGACGGTGGAGACGAACTCGCTCTTCGCCCGGTCGGCCTCCACCTCGGCGGTGACGTCTCGGAACACGGAGACGGTGCCCAGGTACTCGGAGCCCTTGATGACCGGCGAGACGTGGACGCTGACCACCCGCTGCCCCAGCTCCAGCCGCTCGGCGACGAAGTCCTCCGGGGTGCGGTCGGCCGGGTTGGCGGCCCAATCCTCGATGGCCTCCAGCCACGCCCGTCCCTCGACCCCATACAGCCCCAGCATTTCCCGTGTGCTGCAGCCCAGTGCCCGTTCCCGGGGGATCTCCAGAATTCGCTCGGCGGCGGCGTTGAAGAGGATGATCTCCCCCCGGGCGTCGGCCACCATAACCCCGTCGGCGACCCCCTCCAGGATCGCCTGGCTCTTGGCGGCCTCCACCTGTTGCTGCTTGAGCATCGCTCCCAGCCGCTCCGCCTGCTCGCGGATCAGGTTGTAGAGGGCCGCATTGCCGACGGCGTTGCCAATCTGGGCGGCCGCCGCCTCCGCCAGCCGCAGATGATCCTCGGTGAAGGCGCCGGGGGTGGCGGAGAAGACCAGCAGCACCCCTTGGGCCCCTCCGGCGGTGCTCAGAGGGACGGCCAGGCAGGCCCGGTGCGTGGGGTCGTCCTGCGGGTCGGCGACCCAGCGGGGGTCCTCCCGCACGTCGTGGGCGAGGACCGGTTGCCCGTGGTTGATCACCCATCCGGCCAGTCCCTCCCCCCGGCGGAAGCGGGTCTCCGCCCCCCCGGGCGGTATGTGCAGGGGCGCGCCGATGGCCGCCCGATAGATCAGCCGCTCCGTCTCCAGGTCCTCCAGCAAGATGGAGCCCCGGTCTGCCCCCACCGCCTCCACCACCAACTTCAGCGTCCGATTCAGCACCCGATCCAGGTCCAGGCTGGCGGAGACCTCCGCCGCGATGCGGTAGAGGGCCTCCATCCGGTCCCGCTGTAGCGTCAGGTCCTGCAAGGCCTGAGCCAGCTGGCGGGTCCGCTTCTCCACCCGCTGTTCCAGCTCCTCGCTGAAGCGGCGGATCTCCTCGAACAAACGGGCGTTCTGTACGGCCACCGCCACCTGGTCGGCCAGGGTGGTGAGGGTAGCCACGTCGGCGGGAGAGAAGGGCTCCCGGTAAGGGCGGTCGGCGGCCAGCACTCCCACCACCTGGTTGCCCAGGCTCAGAGGGACCAGGACCGCTGCCCCCCGCTGGATATAGTCGGCCCGCCCCTCCGTCTCCTCCTCCACATCGGCCACCGAAAGCGGCATCCCACTCTTGACAACCTGCCCCACCAGCCCTTCGCCGCGGGTGAAGGAACGGCCCTGCAGGAGGGCCAGGTCGTGGCCGTGGGCCGCCCGCGCTACATACTGCCCCGTCTCCGTATCCTGCAGGAAGACAACGCTTCCCTGGCAGTTGACCAGCCGGATGGTGGCATCCACCACCGTCCACAGGACCTCACCCAGGTCCAGCTTGGCGGTGACGGAGCGGCTGAGCTCGTTGAAGAGGGAGATGGTCTCCAATCGGCGCTGGAGGGCCTCCAGGAGGTGCGCGTTCTCGATGGCGGCGGCCGCCTGGGCGGCGAACACCTCCAGCGCCTCGACGGTGGCATAGTCGGGCGGTTCCCCGTCGCGGGGCTCGTCTACCGAGAGAATACCCTGGACCTGGCCGCCCGGCCCCAGGAGGGGGACCAGGAGCATGTCTTGGGGGTGCCACCGGTCTGGTTCCCGCCGGACCTCCTCCACTTTATGGTCGTAGACATCCAGCGTGCCGCGCCAGCGGGCCTGTTCCTCGGCGGGGATGTAATAGCTGTGGCTGATGCGGAACTCGTCGCTCATCACCGCTTCCAGCGAGCTCCAGGGCTGGCGGATCCGCTTCATCCGCTCCAGGACCGGGAGGGGGATGCCGGCCGCCGCTACCCGGCGCAGGTGGGGTGGGTCTCCTTCCAGCACGCTGATGAGCACCAGGTTGAAGCCGACGCTTTCCTGAATCGCGTAGGCGATCTCCTCCAGCACCTCGTCCAGGGGTTGGTCGGAGCGGACCGCCTGGCTGACCTCCAGGACGTGGCTCAACTGGTCGGCCCGTCGTCGCAGGAGGGTGGTGCGGTCTAGTTGCTCCAGATGGCGCCGGGCGTTGCCAATGGCGCTGGCCGCCTGGGCGGCCAGCGTCTCGACGAGCTGCCGGGTCTCGATGTCGAAGGCATCCGCTTGATGGCTATCCAAGACGATGGCGCCGGTCGGCCCCTCGCCGTACCAGATGGGGACCAGCAGCGCGGTCCGCACGTCCGGCCTGCCCACCACCTCCCGTCCCTCGGCCGCCGCGTCGGTCAGGTAGAGGATCCCGCCGGCCTGCACCATCTCCGCCAGCGCGTCCTCCTCGGGCAGCTCCCTCACCTTCTGGCGGAGCGCCGCCTGTTCCTCCTCCAGGTAGCCCGCGCAGAGGCCCAACCTCCAGCGATCCAATCCTGCATCGCGGAGGAAGATGGCACAGTGGTCGGCCCCGCTGAGGCGCAGCGCTTCTTCCAGGACCAGCCGCAGGATGCGTTCCTGATCGAAGGTGAGGCTCAGCTCCCGGGCCACCCGCTGGAGGCCCTCCAGGGCCTCTGCCCGGCGCTGTCGTTCCCGGTCCGCCTGAGCGTAAAGCCGGGCGTTCTCAATGGCGAACGCGGCCTGGTCGGCGAAGGCGGTCAGCAGCTCCCGCTCCACCTCGGTAAAGCGGTGGGGTCGGGTGAAGAGAGCGGAGAGCATGCCGATCACCCGCTCCCCCACTTGCAGCGGGACATCGGCGAAGGCTATGATCCCCTCCTCGTCCGCCATAGGGGCCAGTTGCCGCAGCTCGGGGTCGGCGGTGATGTCCTCCACGATCACCGACTGCCCGGTGGCGACGGCGTGGGCCCGTCCCCCGATCTCGACCGACAGGGCCTGCGACTTGGCCACGTACGTCTCGCTCATCCCATAAGTCGCGGCCAGCCGTAGCATCCCCGTCCGCTCCTCCAGGACGAAGATGGCGGAGCGGTGGCAGCCGATCACCTCCAGGACGGAGGCGGCGATCGTGCGCAAGACCCGGTCCAGGTTCAACGAGGAGCTGACCGTAGCCGAGATCCGGGCCAGGGAGGTCAGCTCCAACGCCCGGCGGCGGGCTTCCTCGTAGAGGCGGGCGTGTTCGATCGCCGTGGCCGCGTGGAGCCCGATGGTCTGTAGGATCCTCAGGTCCCGCTCGGAGAAGGCGGCCTCCTGATAGCCGATCAACTCCAGCGTGCCCACGAACTCCCCCCGGCTCTCCAGCGGGATGCCCAGGAAGGAGCGGAAGGGGGCGCCGGGCCAATCCAACTTAGGCCGCACGTCCCGGCGCTCGGGGATGTTGTCGATGAGGAGCGGCTTCCGGTTCCGGGCCAGCCACCCCGAATATCCATCTTTCAGCCGATAGATCCGCCCCACCTCCGCGTGATACGTCTCGGCGTCCAGCGCCCCCCGGGTCACCAGGCGTCGCCGGTCCGGATCCCACAGGGTCACCTGGGCCATATCGAAGGCGATGAGCCGCCGGGTGGAGGTGAGGACCCCCCTCAGGGTGACCCCGAGGTCGAGGCTGCTCCCGATGGTGCGGATGATGTCCTCCATGACCGCCGGTTCTTCCGCCCGATGCATCTCGGGGGAGGGGGGGGCGGTATCGCTTTGGGCCAGGGCCCTGGCCCCCAGCCTGGCTATGGCCCGCAGGTGAGTCAGCGCCCACCGGTCCAGCCGTCGCCCGGAGCGATTGCCCACGCACAGCACGCCCAGAACGCCATCCTGCGCCCGCAGCGGGAGGGCGGCTCCG
>DQUX01000029.1 GCA_015662065.1 Anaerolineales bacterium
AAAAGCCTGACATAGTTGCCCAACCCGTAGAACTTCGTGGGCCGTATAAAATCATAGCGGTAGAAACTTATCACGACCACTATTGCCAACGGAACCCCCACCCACAAAAGCAGAAGGAGCAACCCCGGCAGGGAAACGAGGGCCCCGAACCGGCTATCGGTCATCCTGAATCTGCGGGGGGACCGCAGCCCTATGGGCTGCGGTCCCCGCTCACTTCCGGAGTGCGCCAAGACGATCACCAGTAGATTTCGTCGATCTCCTTCTGCGCCGCGTCCAGCGCGTCTTGGGCGTCCATCTGGCCGGTCACGGCCTTTCCGAAGTACTCCACAAGGATGTCGATGGAATGCTTGCTGCCCGGTGGGAAGGCCTCCATGACGGCGTTCTGAGCGGAGAGCCTGAGCGCCTCGGGAAAGCGAATCTTGCCCAAGACCTCGGGGTCATCGTATACGCCGGGGAAGAAAGCGTCGTTACCCTCGACCAACACTTCGTTGCGGCAAGCCTCTTTACTCATGCGGAACTCGGCGAAGAGCATGACGGCGGCCTGGTGCTTGTCGTCGGCGAAGGGGTTTACGATGAAGCCGTCAAAATCGATGAACGCGGCCCGATGGGACTCGGGGTGGTTTACATCCCATTTAGGTGGCGCTACCACGGCGAAGTCGCCACCCTCCACGGGGTTCCCGAACACATCGGTCTGGATGCCCGGGGCGAGCTCGGGATTCGAACAGCGCACGATGTAGGTGGAGAAGCCGAGCATCATGGCTGCTTTGCCTTTGGCAAAAACCTCTTGGTAGTCGTTCCAGGTGTAGCCCAGACATGCTTCGGGAGCTGATTTGTCAGTGGCGATGAAATCGTACCATAGCTGCCAGGAGTTTCGGCCCTCGGGGCTATTCCACACCGGTTTGCCATCCACGAGCACCCGGGCACCCTGGGAGTAGATGCCGGCCTGGAGCATGTGTGCTAGGTTGTATTTGCCGGGGAAGACGATGCCCCAGTAGTCGGGGCCCAGATTCTTCACCGCCCACTCCCGGCATTTCAGCGCCGCCTCACGTACTTCCTGCCAAGTCTCGGGAACCTTTTCCACCCCAGCAGCCTTGAGCCAGGAGGGACGATAGAAGAGAACGTACACGCGCATGGTGTCGCAGGTGGCATATACCCTGCCGTCAGCGCCCCGCATGGCATCCACCAAGGCCTTGGGGTAGATATTCTGAACCTCGGGGGTCCAGAAGGGCAATGGAGCAGCCCAACCGGCGCCGATCACCTGGGAAAGTTCGAGGGGGGCGTCGGTGAGGGACATCCCGTGGATGGAGAGATCCCGGGACACCAGGACGCTCAAGGTCTTGTCGAAGAGGATGAGGGAGGAGACCTCAATGGCTCTCACCTTTATCCCAGTGAGGGCCTCGAACCTCTCGATGTTCACCACGGTGGCGGGATCGTGGCGCAGGGCACCGCTGTTGAAGTACACGATCTCCGTGACGCCCGCCACGGCCTCCTCCCAGCCCTCGGGGAGGACGTACTCATCGGCGGAGAGCCGCTCGGCTGCGGACACCGGGCCGTCCCAGTTAATAAGTTGCCACGCTGGAACTTTATCGCTTCCCACCGCAACAACCGCAATCCCTAATACCACCCAAATCCAGCCCATGATTTTTCGCATC
>DQUX01000151.1 GCA_015662065.1 Anaerolineales bacterium
CGCCTGGCCACCCCCCGGCCCCTCTCCACCACCTTCCCCCCGCGCTCCCTCACCCTTCGATAACCTCTCTCCGCCAAGGCCCGCAGCCGCTCCATCGAGGGGCCCTCCTCTGGCTCCTCCACCACCCCCTCCGCGGCGAAGACGGCCCCCAGGAAGCTGAACCCCTCATCAAAAGGCACGATGCGCGTCTTGGCCGGGTTCAGCCTCAACCGCAACCTGGCCAGCACCCTCTCGGCGTCGGCCAGGGCCCGCCTGGCCCCATCCTCGTCACGGCAGAGGATGACGAAGTCGTCGGCATAGCGCACCACCTGGTGGCCCCGCTTGACCATGGCCACGTCGAATTCGTGGAGGTAAACGTTAGCCAGCAGCGGCGAAAGCGCCCCTCCTTGGGGCGTGCCCACCGGCCCCACCTCCCTGGTCAAACTCTTGCGGGCCACAGGGACCAGTGCCCCCAACAGCGCCACCGCTACCCCCACCGCCACGTTGCGCGGCGTGGCCAGTTGCGCCGCCCGCTTCCCCAGAGAAGGCAGCTTCTTGGCCCGCTTGAGGATCGGCTTGGAGAAGCTCAGGAGGAGGAGGAGGAGATCGCCGGCCAGGCGGCGCAGGGCCTCCTCCCGCGCCACCTCCTCACTGGCCCTCACGTCCAGCTCGAGCTCTTCCTCCTCGACAAAAGAGTAGGCAGGCACCCCCTCCCGCTCCAGGAGCTGCTCGATCCCCCAATCCACGGCCCGCTCCATGTAGCCCTTGGTCAGCTCGAAGAGGGTCTCGAAGGGAATGGCCCCCCTGCCCCCCCAAAGCCTGCCCTGAGCAGCATCGAAGGGTTGGGGGGAACGGGGGGAGGAAACCTCCTCCTCAGCGGCCGCCGCCCCCAGCACCCCCACCCTCAGCCAGAGCTTGATCAGGCGCAGGATCTCTCGGTCCTTGATGGTGCGGCGCACCAGGTCCATCAGGATGTCGTGGTTAATGGTGTCGAAGCAGGATTTGATGTCGGCGTCCACCACCCAGGTGTAGCCCTCGGCCCGATACTCGATGATGCGCTCGATGGCGTCCTGCACCGAACGTCCGGGGCGGAAGCCGTAGCTGCAATCGAGGAACCGGGCCTCGAAGAGGGGCTCGATGACGTTGAGCACCGCCCGCTGGGCGATCCGGTCCTGCACGGCCAGGATGCTGATGGTCCGGGCCCCGCCGTCCCTCTTGCGGATCTTCACCCGTTTGACGGGCATGGGGAGATAGGTCCCCTCCTCCAGGGCCAGGGCCAGCTCGGCCATGTTCTCCGCCCAGTTGGCCTCGAACTCCTGGAGGGAGACCAGATCAACGCCCTGGGAGTGCTTGCGGTCGGCCACCCGCACGTTGGACCTCACCTTGCGCCAGGCGTCCGTCAGGTTCTTGACGTCGTAGACCTGGCTGAAGAGAGAGGGGTCTTTACGTTTCCTGCCAAACCTGAACATGATCCTCACTTTTCCTTTGTCTCAGGATGAAGCGGGTCACCCGTCGTCCGTCGTCATAGCACACCTCAAAGCGGCTGAACACTCCACTGCGCCCCAGCAGCCGGGGCACCTTCGTTTTTTCGGCGAAGGCTACGGGGCAAAGGAAGGTCTCGGTGCCCAGTCGCAAGGGAACTTCATGAACGAAGGTACGGATCAGACCAGTGCAGATGCCGCCGATGAACAGCAGATGTCCGGCTGTCAACTCACGCCCCAGTGCCTGGCAATCGGCCTCCCGGAGGAGTGTGATATCTGCGCCGGCATCGGTGTACAGGTCAAACGGATGCCATCGCTTCTCCATTCCTTGCAAGTGGATGCGAACATAGGGCCTGAAGATGACCGTGCTATCCTCCAGGTATTCTTCGAG
>DQUX01000094.1 GCA_015662065.1 Anaerolineales bacterium
CGCCGGGAGCCTGAATTCACTATGCTCTGAGGGGGTCTGTGACCCCCGACTTTGGCCGAAAGTGTAGCTTTTGACCAGAGACGCGGGTCACAGACCCGCTGGGAGCCTTTGAGGCGAGAGCTTTGTGCTATGTGACATTGTCAAGGTAGGTGGCTCAGTCGGCGGGGGTCAGGTAGCTGCCCATAATCCGCTTCAGCCCGGCGGTCTCGAAGGCCACGGTCACCTCCTCGTCGTCCCCGCGGGCCTGGCTCTCCAGCACCACGCCGCGGCCGAAGACCCGGTGCATCACCCGATCGCCAGTGGTGAAGGAAGGGGTGGCTGTGGGTGTCCAGGACGTCGTCCACGCGATGGCCTGCTCCACCCGCCGTTTCCCCGAGCGGATGCGGCTCCCCTCGGTCAGGTGGGGCGGCAGGGCCTCCAGAAAGCGGCTGGGGGCGTTGGGCTCGGAGGTGGCGTAACGGACGCGACGGAAGGCGTAGGTGAGATAGAGACGATCCCTGGCCCGGGTGATCCCCACATACATCAGCCGCCGCTCCTCCGCCAGCGATTCCGGGTCGTCCAGGGAGCGACTGTGTGGGAGCAGTCCTTCTTCCAGCCCGGTGATGAAGACCACGGGAAACTCCAGCCCCTTGGCGCTGTGGAGGGTGAGCAGGGTGGGGGCGTCCACCCCGTCGGCCAGGTTGTCCACGTCGGAGACCAGGGCGACGTCGGCCAGGAAGTCGGTGAGGGTCAGGCCAGCGTACTCCGCCGCCACCGCCCGCAGCTCCTGCACGTTGTTCCAGCGGTCGTCCCCCTCCTCGGTCCCATCCCGCAGGTAGGCCTCGTAGCCGGTCTCCGCCAGCACCTGATCCATCAACTGGACCACCGTGGCTCCCTCGCGGGCCTCGATCCAGCCGCGCACCATCCGGTAGAGGCGGGTCACCGCCCCCTGAGCGCGTCCCCCCAGCAGGGGGGTGTCCTGATGCGTCCCTACTTCCTCGACGATCTGCCATAGCGGCACGCCCCGGGCGCGGGCGGCCTCCTCCAACGCCAGGAGCGTCCGTTTGCCGATCCCCCGGGGAGGGATGTTGATGATCCGGGTCAGGCTGGTGGCGTCGGTGGGGTTGTGGATCAGCCGCAGGAAAGCGATCAGATCCTTGATCTCGCGGCGGGCGTAGAAGCGGGTGGCCCCCACCAGGCGGTAGGGGAGCCCGGCGCGGAGGAAGGCTTCCTCCAGGGCGCGGGACTGGGCATTGGTCCGGTACATCACAGCGCATTCGCCGGGGCGGGCCTTGCCCTGGAGCGTCAGTTCGGCGATGGTGTTCACCACGAACCGGGCCTCTTCGTCCTGATCGTAGGCCTCGTGAACGGTCACTTTCAGCCCTGTCCCCCGGCGGGTGAACAGCCGCTTCTCGGTCCGGTTCGGGTTGCGGCGGATGATGGCCTGGGCTGCGTCCAGGATGGTCTGGGTGGAGCGGTAGTTCTGTTCCAGGAGATAGACCGCCAGGTCGGGGTAGTCCTCGCGGAGGCGGGTGATGTTCCGGTAGTCCGCGCCGCGCCAGCGGTAGATCGACTGGTCCTCGTCGGCCACCGCGAACAGGTTGCGATGGCGGGCGGCCAGTTGTCGCAGGAGGATGTACTGGGCCATATTGGTGTCCTGGAACTCGTCCACCAGGGCGTGAAGGTATCGTTCCTGGTAGCGGCCCAGGACCTCGGGGTGTTCTCGGAACAGGCGGACCGTCTCCACCAGCAGGTCGTCGAAGTCCAGCCCTCCGTTGGCCCGGAGCCGTTCCTGGTATCGCTCGTAGACCCGGCGGACGATCTCACCGAAGTAGGAGCTGGGCTGGTAGGCTTCGGGGGGGATGAGCTCGTTCTTGGCCCGGGATATGGCTCCGTGGACGGCGGTGGGCCGGTACTGCTTGACGTCGATGTCCAGCTCTCGCAGTACCTGGCGGACGAGGGTGCGCTGGTCGTCGGCGTCGAAGATGACGTAGTCGCGGGGGATGCCGGCAACTTTCGCCTCCCGGCGCAGAATGCGGGCGCAGGTGGCGTGGAAGGTGCCCAGGGTGAGGCTTCCGGCGCGGGCGTGGCCCAGGAGGTGTTGGAGCCGCTCCCGCATCTCCCGGGCGGCCTTGTTGGTGAAGGTGACTGCCATCACCTGCCCGGGGGGGACGGAGCGCTCCAGGGTCAGCCAGGCCACCCGGTAGGTGAGGACGCGGGTCTTGCCGGAGCCGGGGCCGGCCAGCACCAGTGCCGGGCCGTCTGGTGCGGTGACGGCGGCCCGTTGCTGGGGGTTTAGGTCTTTCAAAGCGAGTTTTCCCATTTGAGTAGAGCCACTATAGGACACTTGGACCTCGCCTTCGCGTGCGGGTTGGCTGTCCGATGGAGTCATCCGCGGGTGGAGCGCAGGTATTCCTTCAGGTTGTGCTGCACGGCGTAGGCGGCGGCCTCAGCCCGGTTGGTGAGGCCCAGCTTGCTGAGGATGCTGCTGACGTAGTTGCGGACGGTCCCCTCGCCCAGGTAGAGCGTCACGGCGATCTCCCGGTTGGTCTTTCCCTCCGCCACCTGGGCCAGCACCCGCAGCTCTTGCTCGGTCAGATCGGCGAAGGCGGCGGCGGTCTCCTGGCGGGCTGCTTCCCGCACCCGCTCGAACACCCGCTGGGTCACCGCCGGATCCAGCAGCGCCTCCCCGCGTCCCACCGTCTCGATGGCGCGGATCAGGTCGTCGGTGCCGATCTGTTTGAGGACGTAACCGCAGGCCCCAGCGGTGATGGCGTCGAACAGCAGCCCATCCTCGGCGTAGGAGGTCAGCATAATCACCTTCGTCTCCGGCAGCTTCGCCACGATGTCCTGACAGGCCTCGATCCCGCTGCGGCCGGGCAGGCGGATGTCCATCACCACCACGTCGGGCTGGTGCATCAGGGCTTTCTGCAGGGCCTCTCGGGCGGTCGCCGCCTCGTCCACCACATTGAAGTCCGGGTGACGTTCCAGGAGGGCGCGCAGCCCCAGCCGCACCACCTCGTGGTCGTCCACGATCAGGATTCGCAACGTCATACCGTCTCTCCCTTGGAGTAGGGGACCGTGAGGGTCAGCGTGACGCCCTGGCCGGGGGCGCTGTCTATATCCAGCGTCCCATCCAACAGGCGGGCACGTTCCCGGGCGTTGCGCAGCCCCTGCCCTCGGGCGGTGGGGATGATCGTCAGCCCTACTCCATCGTCGGCGATCTGGAGTTGCAGCCTGTCGGGTTGGTAGATCAGGCGGATCTCCACCCGTCGGGCCTGAGCATGGCGGGCGACGTTGCTGAGAGCCTCCCGCGCGACCTGGAAGATATGCCGCTGTCGCTCGATGTCCAGCGAGTGGGTGTCCTCCCCCCGCACGATCAGGCTGGTCTCCAGGAGGGTGTTGACCCGGAAATCTCGCAGGAGGGCCTCCAGCCCGGTGACCAGGTCGGCCTCCGGCTCCTGCCCGCGCAGATCGAAGATATAGCGACGGATGTCCTGGATGGTCTGGTTCAGGCTGTCCATCGCCCGGGAAAGCAGCGTCTCAGCGGCAGCGGGGTCCTCCTGCAGCGACTGCCGCACCCCCTCCAGCATCAGCCCGGCGGCGTAGATGGATTGGATGATGCCGTCGTGGAGCTCCCGCCCGATGCGCTCCCGGTCGGCCGCCAGGGCCATGCTGTGCTCCACTCCCTCGATCCACCGCTCTACTTCCCACCGGATGACGTTGAGGGTTCGCATCAGCCCGTAGGTGAGGGCGATCCCGCAGAAGGTGAGGATGAGGGAGAGGACCTCCGCCGCCTGGCGGGCGACAGGCCCGCTGGTGAGGAGGGAGATGGAGGGGAGGATCATGCCGGCTACGACGCCGAAGGTCCCCAGGGCGGTCTCCGCCACGCGGAGCGAGCCCTCCGTCAGCCTCAGTATCTGGGGGTCCATACTGCGGTAGGTCTCCCGGCGGAGCCCCCGGCGGGCCAGGAGGCCTCCAGGGAGGGCCGCGCCGTAGCGGACGATGACCCCTCCCCAGAAAGCGGCCTGGGCGGTGGGGATGTCGTTCAGGGGGAGGAGGAGCAGCAGCAGCCAGAGGGCCAGGGGGAGAATAGGAAGGGCCACCCGCGCTCGGACGCGGCGGTCTGGGGGGACCGGAGCCAGGAGGCCAAAGGTCAACAAGGTCCCGTACCCCAGCCCCAGCAGGATGGTCTGGAGGAGAGGGGGCACCACGTGCTCCGGCGAGATGCTGGAGGCCAGCGTGCTATCCCAGGCTACCGCGGCCTCGCAGAAGGCGAAGAGGCTCAGCAGAGGCAGCCTGCGGGCCATCTCCAGCCGCCCGGCGCGAGGGGCGACCAGGAGGATCGTCATTCCCAGCACGAAGAAAGCCAGCCCGTGGGCAAACTTGAACAGGGGGGAGATCCCCGCGATCGCGGTGCCGAGATCGCCCCATACTCCGGCCCAATCCATCTCCCTATCACTCCAATCGGGCCGTTCACCGGCCCGTGCCGAGCCATTATAACCGGGAGGGGCGGTCCTGGCAAGGGGCTTTCCGCCATCTTGACAGCCGCGGGCTATCGTCAGTACTTGAGAATCCTGGCCTCTGACCGGTCTGTGATCGGTCAGCTCGGCAGGTCTGTGACCTGCCGAGAGGGGGTTTTCTCAACTATTGATCGTGGGAGAATGGTGCTCCGTATCGTGGGAGATGGGGGTTGAGCCGGCTCCTCTCCGAGCGGACGCTCCTGGGGCTCTCGGCGGTGGCCTTCGCGGTGATGGGGGGGCTGACAGGGGTTGGGGGGTCTGATGAATACCCCAACGGCGGGCAGGGATCCTACTGGGCCACGACGAAGGCGATGGCGTACTCCCTGGTGTGGGAGAGGCTCACCGCCCACTCGGTGAGTCCCATCTCCGCCGCCCGCTCCGCCGCCCGTCCGTGCAGGGTGATCTCGGGGCGGCCTCGCCAGTCCCCCAGCACCTCCACCTCCCGCCAGCCGATCCCGTCGGCGGCCAGCATCCGCATCCCCACCCCCAGCGCCTTGGCCACCGCCTCCTTGGCCGCGAACCGGGCCGCCAACTCCGGCGCGCGCCCACGGGCGTAGAGGACCTCGGCGGGGGTGAAGACCCGCTCCAGGAAGCGCTCCCTGTACCGGGCCAACGCCCGCTCGATGCGGGGGATCTCTACCAGGTCTACGCCGACAACCATAGTTTCAGGTCGCAGAGCCGCAGAGTCGCAGGGTTGCAGGGTCTCAGAGTTCCAGGTTATACGAGAAGCAACCTGAAACCTCAAATCCCCTCAGGGCCGGCGATGGCGAGGGTGTAGGCGTCGGGGTCGAGCCAGGTCTGCGCCGCCGCCAGCACGCGCTCCGGGGTGATCTCCTGGATCAGATCGCTGTACCGCTGCAGGTAGTCCAGGCCCAGGTCGTACAGCTCCATCTCCAGGATTGCCCGGGCCACGCCCTCGTTGGTCTCCAGTCGCAGGGGGAGGCTGCCCACCAGGAAGGCCTGGCTGTCGGCCAGTTCCTTCGGCTCCACCGGCTCCTGGCAGATGCGCCGGATCTCGGCGCGGATGCTCTCGATGGCTTGCTCCACGTTGGCCGGGTTGACGCCGGCGATGGCCATCCAGGGGCCTGGCCCCGGCCCTCCCTCGATCCGGCTGTAGGAGTAATAGGCCAGCCCCTGCTCGTCGCGCACCTTGTCCCCCAACCGACCCATCATCCCGAAGACCCCCAGGATGGTGTTGCAGAGCGCCGCATCCAGGAAGGCCGGGTCGGTGCGGGGGGGGCCGGGATAGCCCAGCACCAGGTCGGTCTGGGTCTTGCCGGGGATGGGGATGAACCTCCGGCGGGGTCCTTGGGGACGGGGGGC
>DQUX01000147.1 GCA_015662065.1 Anaerolineales bacterium
CCCCTCCCCTCCCCACCCTCCTCCCCGTCCTCCTGACCGGCCTCCTCGTCGCGCTGGGAGCGATCCTGAAAGGTACCCCTGGGAGGGGGAGGAGGGCCAGGTGCGGCTGCTGACCTACCAGGACCTCTGGCAGGAGGTGAGCCGCGCGGCCAATGGGCTGCGTACCATCGGGCTGGGCAAAGGGGACATCATCGGCCTCTATACGCCCGTGGCCCAGTTGAACCCGGAGGCGGTAGAGGAGATCCGGCGGGCGGCGTGAGGCGAGGACACCCCTTGGGATCGCTCCCCTGCAGCATTGAGGGGAGCCTTCCTACTCCAGCAATCGCCGGGCCAGCGCCAGCGCCTCCCCCCGGGTACGGACCTCCCCCGCTGCCTGAGCCTCCCGCACCGCCTCCAGCAACCGCCCCACCTCCGGCCCTCCCTCCACCCCCAACTCGGCCATCAGGTCCCGGCCGGTGATGAGCGGAGCGGGTGAGACCGCCTCCTTCTGCCGCTCGAAATAGTGGCCCAGGAGCGTCTCCCCCACCGCCAGCCGCCGCGCCCAGCGGTCGGCCTGGAGGTTCGGCCCCCAGGTGGCCAGGTGGTCGGCGATGCTCAGGAGCATCACCTCCACGCCGGCGCTGCCGGCGGCGCGAAAGAACCGGTAGACAGCCCGGCGGGTCACCGGCCCCCGCACCCGGGATAGATGCCCCGGCCGCAGGTGGGCCCGCACCACCGTCCGCACCCGCTCCACCTCGGCCCGACTGAAGCGAAGCGCCTGCATCCGCTCCGCCGCCATCCGCGCCCCCGCCCGCTCGTGGCCGTAGAAGTGCAGATGACCGCGCTCGTCCTCGGTGCAGGTTATGGGCTTTCCCAGGTCGTGACAGAGAGCGGCCAGCAGGAGCAACACCCGACGGGTCCGCCCCCCCCTCAGCCGCACCTCCAGATGATCGGTCACCGCCGGCCCAAACCGGCCCAGCCTCTCCGTCAGATCGTCCCAGACCCCCTCCGGCCCATCCACGTAGGCAGTGCGGGGGTGCCCTCCCATCAACACCGTCGTGACCCCCTCCACCGCCTCCACCACCAACAGGGTGTGCCACCAGACATCGAAGCGATGGGGAGAAGACTGGGCCTGCTCTTTGAGGGGCTGCACCTCCGGGATGACCTGGGCCAACAGCCCCAGCTCATCCAACAGATGGAGGTGGTCGGCCACGGCGGGGGCGGCCAGGATACGGGCGAACTCATCCCGCAACCGCTCGGGGGAAGCCCGGGGGAGGGTCGAGGCCCGCTGGATCATCCAGACGGCGGTCTTCACCTCCAGCCGCAGGTCCAACTCCGCCACCAAGCGGACAGCCCGGAGCATCCGCAACGGGTCGTCGTCGAAGGCCGTCTCCCCCGTAGCCCGCACCAGCCGGTCCTGCAGGTCCGCCAGTCCCCCCAACGGGTCGATCAGCTGTCCGTCCGGACCGGCCGCCATCGCGTTGAGGGTGAAATCCCGGCCCCTGAGATCCGCCTCCAGGTCCGGCCCCCGCAGGGCGGCAAAGTCCAGTTCCATCCCTCGGCCCTGCCGTCGTAGCACAACCCGCCCTGTGCCCCGCTCCGGGTCCAGGGGGTAGAAGGCCCCTCCCAGCGCGTCGGCCACGGCGCGGGCCAGCCCCATCGCGTCCCCCTCGACGGCAAAGTCCCAATCGTGGAGGGGACGGCCCAGGAGGGCATCCCGCACCACACCGCCCACCGGCCAGACCCGCAGGCCACGCTCGTCCGCCAGAGCACGGACCTGCTCCAGGGGCCACCCGACAAGGGGAACCTGAACACTCATCGCAGGGGTATGATACCGGAAGAGAACGGCTTGTCAAATGGCCGGGCGGGCGAGGGGACTTCGCAGCGCGGTCCCCGCCGTCGGTGAGTCGCACCACCGTTTCAGCTCAACCCTCAAAGACACGTTCAGTTCCGGAAGCATACAATTGCCCTATTTGTCAACAATCCCATGTTGCCCCCTGCCAGGTTCGAGGATATAATATAAACAATCTATCGCCAGAAAGGAGATGGTGGATGAAGCATCTGGTCCGGCTCTGCGGTGCGTTGGCGATCCTCCTGACGACAGCCCCCTTTCTCACCACGCCGACCGCCTCTGCCGCCCCTGGCCCCTGGTGGGCCGATTACTTCCCTAACCCCAACCTGAAGGGCGCACCCGTCCTCTCCAGGATGGACTCCGTCGTCAGCTTCGACTGGGGCCTGGGCAGCCCCGAAGCCGCCATTCCGGCCGACAACTTCTCCGTCCGCTGGACCCGCGAGGAGTGGTTCGCCGGGGGAACCTACCGCTTCCTCTTCCGTTCCGATGACGGCATCCGCGTCTGGGTGGGGGACGAGCTGGTCCTGGACGAATGGCACGACCGTCAGGCCATATGGACGTGGGTGGATCGGTACGTTCCAGAGGGTATTCACCCCGTCACCATCGAGTACTACGAGCACACCGGCGCGGCAGTGGTCCAGGTGGGCTGGGAGAAGGTCGCCGGTGGGGCGACCTGGCGGGCGGAGTACTACGATAACCAGAACCTGGATAGCGACCCCGTCCTGATCCGCAACGACCAGGCCATCGACTTCGACTGGGGTGCCGGCAGCCCCGACCCCGCCGTCCCCGCCGACGGCTTCTCCGCCCGCTGGACCCGGGTGCTGGGCTTCACCGCCGGCACCTACCGCTTCCTCGCCAGTTGCGACGACGGGGTCCGAATCCACGTGGACGGCCAGACGGTCGTGGACGCCTGGCAGAAGCAGGAACTGCCCAACACCCGCACCGGGGAGATCGCCCTGGCCGAGGGCCAACACACCATCGTGGTGGAGTACTTCGAGCAGGGGGGCGAGGCCGCCGCCCACGTCTGGTGGGAGCGGCGCGAACCGGCCTTCGGCTGGCACGGCCTCTACTACGATAACCCCAACCTGGTCGGCGGCCCGGCGCTGGTGCGGGATGACGCCGAGATCAACTTCGACTGGGGCGTGGGACCACCGGTAGACTGGATGCCGGACGACAACTTCTCCGTCCGCTGGAGCCGCACGGTCACCTTCGACCCCGGCTATTACGTCTTCAAGGTCCAGTCGGACGACGGGATGCGGCTCTGGCTTGACGGCGGGCTGGTGATGAACAAGTGGCGCCCGATGGAGGGGGAACTCCACTACCTGGACGGCGTCTACCTGGAGGGGCCCCACGAGTTGGTAGTGGAGTACTTCGAGCAGACCGGCCACGCCCGCATCCACTTCTGGTGGGACCGTTCTACCCCGTGGGGTGTGCTGCCCCACGCCTCCGACCCCACCCTGGACCCGTGGCACACGGAGTTCTTCGCCAACCCGAACCTGGAGGGGCCGCCGGTGCTGACGCGGGTGGACACAGCGCTGGACTACGACTGGGGCCTGGGCGCGCCCGCCCCGGGCCTCCCCGCCGACGGCTTCAGCGTCCGCTGGACCCAGCCCCTCATCTTCGACGCCGGCACCTACCGCTTCGTCACCACCACCGACGACGGGGTCCGGCTCTGGGTGGACGACCGGCTGCTGATCAACGCCTGGCGACCGATGCGCTCCACCCGCACCGCCACCCTCTGGCTGGAGGAGGGGGTACACCAGATACGAATGGAGTACTTCGAGCGGCGCGGCGCGGCAATGGCCCGGCTCACCTGGCACCGGATCGTCCAGCCCCCCAGTCACCCGGCCACCCAGCCCTCCAGCCTCCCACGGGGCCCCACACCCCGGTAGCGACCGCTTGCCATCCCCCCCCTCCCGCGCTATAATCCTTCCTCGATGAATCGGATCGCCCGTTTCGAGGCCCTGGCTGAGTGGTTGGTGGAAGGTACCTTCGCCCGGCTCTTTGCCGGATACCTTCATCCCCTCGAGGTCGCCACCCACCTGGCCCGCGCGATGGAAGATCACCAAACCCGCGCACCCGACGGGACCGGCCTGGCTCCCACCCACTATTGGGTCTACCTCCACCCCCAGGACTTCGGGCCGCTCATCGCCCACCGCCCCACCCTCCCGGAGGAGCTGGCCGACCACGTGGCCGAACTGGCCCGCGAGGCCGGGCTGGCCCTCACCGCCCCCCCGGTCGTCTTCGTGGAGCCCCTGCTGGAGGTGCCCCCCCACTCCGTCCGCGTCGAAGCTCGCCAGCAGCCCCCGGAGGGGGGCGAGACCGGCACCACCCGCGAGATGACGGAGGAGGAGCAGGAAGTCATCCAGGCCGCCGCCGAGGAGGAGCCCCCCGGACAGCCCTTCCTCATCGTAAACGGGGAGCGTCACGTGGCGCTCACCCTGCCGGTGGTGAGCGTCGGGCGGGCGCTGGATAACGACGTCATCCTGGAGGACCCCCGGGTCTCCCGCCACCACGCCCAGCTCCGCCGCCGGTACGGCCGCTACATCCTCTACGACCTGGGGAGCTCCGGCGGGACGATGATCAACGGCTACCCGGTCCAGGAGTGCGTGCTCCAGCCGGGGGACGTCATCTCCTTCGCCGGCATCGAGGTCATCTATGGAGAGGACCCCCCCGCCCCGTCTCCCGAGCCGGCGGAGGGAGATACGTCGGCGCTGAAGGCGGGCGGCCCGACTGATCCCGAGGACGAGGGCTAAGGACCTTGGATCTCCTATTGCTCCTGCTACGCGTTCTGCTCACCGCGATCCTGTACGCCTTCCTCGCGGTTCTGCTGGTGCTTCTGTGGCGAGACCTGCGCCGAGCTGTCGAGGCAGGGCTCCCCTCTCGCCCGGAGGGGCGCCTGATCGTGGTGGAGGCGGACGACGGAGGACCAGAGCCGGGCACCGCCTTCCCCCTCCAGGAGGTTACCTCCCTAGGGCGGACCCCCGCCAACACCATCATCCTGGCCGATCCCTTCGTCTCCGCCCATCACGCACTGCTGGCCTGGCGGGAGGGCTGGTGGTGGCTGGAGGACCAGGGGAGCAAGAACGGGACCACTCTTAACGGCGAGATGGTCACCCGCCCCACGGTCGTGAGCGCCGGAGACCTGATCGGCCTGGGCCGCGTGGTCCTGCGGCTGGAAACAGAACACCGCGAAGGCCCGGAGAACACGGAGAGGCGGTAAGCTCTGCAGACCTCCATGTCCCCCGCGTCTCCGCGGTAAATGAAAGGGGGAAAAATGGACCTGGGGTTGAAAGGGAAGGTGGCGCTGGTGACGGCCGCCAGCCGGGGGCTGGGCCGGGCGGTAGCCCGTCAACTGGCGGAGGAAGGAGCCGCCCTAGCCATCTGCGCCCGCCAGGCGGACCGCCTGGAGGCAACCGGTGCCGCCATCCGAAGGGCCACCGGCGTCGATGTCCTGGCCGTCCCCGCCGACGTGTCGGTGCCGGAGGACGTGGACCGGTTGGCGGAGACCACGCTGGATCGCTTCGGCCGCATAGACATCCTGATCGCCAACGCGGGCGGCCCACCGCCGGGCCGCTTCCTGGACCTCACGCCGGACGACTGGGAAGCGGCAGCCCGGCTTACGCTGATGAGCGCCGTCCGCCTCTGCTATGGGGTCGTCCCCTTGATGCGGACGCGGGGCGGCGGCTCCATCGTGGCGATGACCTCCGTCAGCGTCAAGCAACCCCTGCCCAACCTGCTCCTCTCCAACAGCCTCCGGCTGGCGGTGATCGGCCTGGTGAAGAGCATGGCAGACGAACTGGCCCCCGACGGCATCCGGGTCAACGCCGTCTGTCCCGGCTGGACCCGCACCGAACGGGTGGAGGAGCTGCTGCAGGACCGGGCAGCCCGCAGCGGCACGACGCCGGAGGAGGAAGCAGCGAAGATCACAGCAGCGATCCCCCTGGGGCGGATGGGAACGCCGGAGGAACTGGCCCGCGCCGTCGCCTTCCTGGCCTCCCCCGCCGCCTCCTACATCACCGGGGTGAGCCTGCTGGTGGACGGGGGGATGTATCGGGGAACGATGTAGGAGCATCGATGCAGGTCGTCGCGGTCATGGGAGTCAGCGGATACGTGGGCGGGCGGCTCCTGGCCCGCCTCTCGACCAACCCCGGGGTGGAGGCGGTGGTCGGTTTCGACCTGCGTCCCCTACCCCACCCCTCGCCGGAGAAGCTCACCTTCTACCGGATGGATGTCTGCGATCCGGCGCTGAGGGAACGGCTGCGCCAGCACCGGGTGGACACGGTCGTCCACGCCGCCTTCATCCTCTACCCCCACCCCAGCCGACTGGCCCAGATGGAGCGGTCCAACGTGGACGGCACGGCCAGCGTGCTCAAGGCAGCGGCGGAGGCGAGGGTGCGCCGTCTGCTGGCCCTCTCCAGCACCACCGTGTACGGCGCCTGGCCCGACAACCCCGTGCCGCTGATGGAGGAGCACCCCCCCCACCCCAACCCCGACTACCCCTACGGCGTCCACAAAGGCCGGGTGGAGGCGATGTGTCGGGCGTTCGGCCAGGAGCATCCAGAGATAGCCTGCGGGGTGCTCCGCCCGCCGGGGATCGTGGGGCCCCACTTCCAGGGACCGTTGGCGGACCTGTTGCGCGGCCCCCGGGCCATCCTCATCGACGGGGGGCACGCCCTGGCCCAGTTTGTGCACGAGGAGGACCTGGTGGACCTGATCCTGCTGGCACTGAGGGCGGATGCCCGCGGGGTCTTCAACGCCACCCCCGACGACTGGCTGCCCTGGCGGGAGATCTGGACCGGTGCGGGAAAGCAGTTGATGAACTTCCCTTGGTCGATGGCCCGGCCTCTCTTCGGGTTGCTGTGGCGGCTCGGGGCGCTGGGCTGCGTGACCCATCCGGCCCAGGTGAACCTGGCCCGGTTCCCTTTTGTGGCCAGCAACGAGAAGGCCCGGCGGGAACTGGGGTGGCGGCCCCGCCACTCCACCCTGCAAGCGACACAGGCATTCCTCAGCGGAGGTCGGGCGTGAACCGTCGTACCGATATCCTCGTGGGCGTGACGATGGGGCTGGTGGTGGTTGGGGTCACGCTGACCGGGCTGGTGCTTCGCCAGCCGTGGCCCTTCTCCCTCATCGCCTGGCTGATGGTCGCCATCTATCTGGTCTACATCGTGGCGACCCGCAACACCTTCCTGCTGAGATTGCTGATCTTCGCTCTCGCCTGCAACCTGCCCCAACTGCTCACCGACTGGTACCACGCCCGCGTGGTCCGCACTCTGGCCTACGACTACGCCCTCTTCCGGGTGCTGGAGACGCCCGACTACATCATCGCCGGGTGGGGGTTCGCCTTCCTGCAACTGGGCTACCTGGTCCTGCGGCTCCGGCCCCGGCTGGTCCTGGGAGTGACCACCGGTCTGGTCACCGGTCTGGGCACCCTGGTCCACTCCTGGTACGAGGAGATGGCCTACCTGGCGGACGCCTGGCGCTATCTGGACACCCGGATGGTCGGGCACGTCAGCCTGTGGGTGATCGTCTCCTTCGCCCTCATCATCGCCACCATCTGCCTCCTCCTAGCCTGGCTGGAGAAGCGAGAGGGTTGGGGATGGTGGGTGCTGGGCGGGCTGCTCAACGGCGTCGGCATCTTCGTCTACTCCGGACTGGCGGTGGCGGCGCTGCGGTAGTGGAATCCATCAACAACGGAGGAACGTGCAATGGCTGAGACATCCATTCGCATCGGCATCATCGGCGGCTCTGGTCTCTACCAGATGACAGGGCTGACCGACGTGGAGGAGCGACACATCTCCACCCCCTTCGGCGAACCTTCGGACACACTACTCATCGGCACGCTGGAAGGGGTCCGGGTGGCCTTCCTGGCCCGCCACGGCCGGGGGCACCGGATCATGCCCACCGAGGTCAACTACCGGGCCAATATCTTCGCCCTCAAGAGCCTGGGGGTGGAGCAGGTCATCTCCGTTTCCGCCTGTGGTTCCCTGCGGGAGCACCTGCATCCGGGTGAGGTCGTCGTCCCCCATCAGTTGTTCGACTTCACCAAGAAGCGGGCCTACACCTTCTTCGGCAACGGCTTGGTGGCCCACATCGGCACGGCCGATCCCTTCTGCCCGCGTCTCTCGGACCTCCTGGCCGACGGTGTGGCGGAGGCCGGCGGGACCGTCCACCGGGGCGGCCGGTACATCACCATCGAGGGCCCCCGCTTCAGCACCAAGGGGGAGAGCTTCACCTACCGGGCCTGGGGGATGGACATCATCGGGATGACGACTAGCCCAGAGGCCTTCCTGGCCCGGGAGGCGGAGATGTGCTACGCGGTGATGGCCCACATCACCGACTACGACGTCTGGCACGAGACGGAGGAGCCGGTCAACGTGGAGATGCTGCTCTCCACCCTGGCCGCCAACGCCGAACTGGCCCAGGAGACCATCCGGCTCCTGGTCCCCCGGCTGGCGGCGGCGGAGCGGGGGTGCGAGTGCGGTTCCACCCTGGCGACCGCCCTCATCACCCGGCGGGACCTGATCCCGGAGCAGCTCAGGTGGGATCTGGCGCCCATCGTGGGGAAGTACCTGGGGTAAGGGGGAGCAGGGGTGGCTTAGTTGACAGAGGCGGTGGTCCGCCAGTACGCCACACCCGAATCCTTCCGGCGGGGGCAGGATTACTACCGGCGTGGGATGGTGCTCTCCGTGGTCCGGCGCGGCGGCCGGCTGGCGGCCGAGGTGGGGGGGAGCCAATACAAGCCCTACCGGGTGCGCATCACCCTGACCGAGTGGCAGGTCTACCTGGAGGACCTCATCGCCCGGCACCACCGCAAATACAGCCTGGTCCCGATGCTCGAAGGGCTCCGATAATGCACACCGCCCGCTGCGAACGGCTTCTCCTCCTCCTCGCCGCCGGTTTCGTCCTCCTCGGCGGCCTGACCCTCCATCTCGCCTTCCCCCCCTTCACCCTTGCCCATTGGTCATCAGTCATTTTCTCATTGGTCATTTCCTTCACCACCGCCCACGTCACCCTCTCCCGCCACCTGCCGGAGCGGGACCCGTTCCTCCTGCCTACGGCGGCGCTCCTGAGCGGCTGGGGGCTTCTGATGGTGGGCCGGCTGGCCCCCAACTTCCTCCCTCGCCAGGCCACGTGGCTCTTGCTCTCCACCGGGGCGATGCTGGCGGTGGGGCAGGCAGGACGGGACCTGCGCTGGCTGCGCCGGTACCGGTACACCTGGCTCCTGGCCGGGCTGGCCCTGCTGGCCGCCACCCTCCTCCTGGGGGTCAATCCCTCCGGATACGGGCCGCGCCTGTGGCTGGGGCTGGGCAGGGCCTACTTCCAGCCCTCCGAGCCGTTGAAGCTGCTGATGGTGGTCTATCTGGCCTCCTACCTGGCCGAGCGGCGGGACCTTCTCTTGAAGGCGGGTCGTCGGATCGGGCGGCTGCGACTGCCGCCGCCGGCCTACGTGGGGCCGCTGCTGGCGATGTTCGGCCTGGCGGCGCTGCTCCTGGCCTGGCAGCAGGACCTGGGGGCGGCGATGCTCTTCTTCTTCACCTTCCTGGCGATGCTCTATCTGGCGACCGGTCAGGCGGGGTACGTGGCGGTGGGGCTGACCCTCTTCCTGCTGGTCGGCATCGCGGGCTACACGGCCTCGGCGCGGGTGGCCCTGCGGGTGGACGGCTGGCTGGACCCCTGGCCGGACGCCGCCGACCGGGCCTTCCAGATCGTCCAGAGCCTGCTGGCCTTCGGCTCCGGCGGGCTGATCGG
>DQUX01000098.1 GCA_015662065.1 Anaerolineales bacterium
CGCGGTGGGGGAGGGGAGAGGCTCCACCGTCTCCACACCCCCCGCTCTCGGCGTCCCGCAGGCGGAGAGGAGGAGAGCTGCCACCAAGAGCACCAATGCCAGAGGTTTCAGGTTGCAGGTTTCAGGCTTCACGTTCCTTTCCCCCAGTCACCCAGTCACCCAGCCACCCATCACTGATCCGGCGGCCCCGGCGCGACCTCTACCGGCTCTCCCTCCGGCTCCCCCGGCCACCACACCCCGGGGATCGACTCGCCGCAGTAGGCACAGGCCCCCCCCTGCAGGTGGTATTCCCGCACCGCGAACCCCTGCCGCACGACGATCGGTCGCCTGCAGACAGGGCAGTAGGTGGTGTTGGCCGGATGGCCGGGGACGTTGCCCACGTAGACGAACCGCACCCCCTCCTCCAGAGCGATCGCCCGGGCCTTCTCCAGGCTCTCCACCGGCGTCGGCGGGAGGTTGGTCAGTTTGTATTGGGGATGGAAGCGGGTAAAGTGGAGAGGGACATCTGGGCTTAAATCCCGCGCCACCCAGCGGGAGAGCGCCCGCAGTTGATTCAAATCGTCGTTCAGGGTGGGCACCACCAGGTTGACGATCTCCAGATGGGTGCCGCTCTCGTAGATGATGCGGATCGCTTCCAGCACCGGCCCCAACTCCGCCCCACACACCTCCCGGTAGAACTCCTCGTCGTACCCCTTCAGATCGATCTTGATTGCGTCCACCGCCGCGCACAACTCCCGCAGGGGTTCTGGGTTGATGAACCCGGCAGAGATGACCACGTTCAGCAGCCCCGCCTCCCGCGCCAGCCGGGCCGTGGTCAGCATGTACTCGTAGAAGACGACCGGCTCAGAGTAGGTGTAGGCGATCACCGGCGCGTTGGTCATCTGGGCGTAGCGGACCACCTCCTCCGGCGGGAGGTCCGCATTCCGGGTCTCCTCCGGTGGAAACTGGGAGATCTGCCAGTTCTGACAATAGAGGCAGCGCAGGTTGCAGCCAGCGGTGGCCAGGGAGAAAGCAGCGGCCGTCGGCAGGAAGTGGTAGAAGGGCTTCTTCTCGATGGGGTCCACGTGGACGGCGCAGGGGTTGCCGTAGACGACGGAGAAAAGCCGACCGCCCTGGTTCTCCCGCGCCCGGCACTGACCCCGCTCCCCCTCAGCGATGAAGCAGCCGTGGGGGCAGAGGTTACAGCGGACATAGGTGCCGGTGTGGGGGGTGTGGCAGTAGGCCACCGGCAGGGGAGGCTCCACTCCCCCGTGGCATGAGGCGCAGTTCAATGTCCCCTCTTCCAGGACAGGGGTGTAATACTCCGCCTCGGTGGACCAACGGGTGGGGGGGCTGGGGGTCGGTCGAGGGGAGCCCACTGCTACCTCCCGCTCCCACCACCGCCGATCCAGCAGCCCCGCCGCCACACCCAACCCGCAGGCCGCACCCACGCCCATCACGCCCAGAAACCGCCGACGTGTCATCCTACCCATCTCATCCCTCTCGCCCCTCACAACTCGCTAGAACCCATGCAGGCTCTCCAGCCGTATCCCCCTCACCAGCGCCGGGATCCCGACAAAGCCGAAGTACAATAAGACGAACGCCGCCACCACCACCCCCGCCAGTCGCCGGCCCCGCCAGCCGCGCACCGCCCGCAGATGGAAGAAGAGCAGGTACCCCAGCCAGACCACCAGCGACCAGCTCTCTTTGGGGTCCCAGCCCCAGTATCGCCCCCAGGCCACCTCAGCCCAGATACCGCCACTAAGGATACTCAGGGTAAGCCAGGGGAAACCCAGCCCCAGCGCCCGGCCCATCGCCCGCTCGACCGACACCACCGGGGGCCACTTCGGACCGCGCTCTCCCCCGGGGTGGACCGTCCGCATCAGCGCAAGGCCGGCCCCCACGCCGCAGGCCCCGTACCCGACCGCCGCCGTCAGCCCGTGGATCGGCAGCCAGACGGAGCGGAGGGCCGGCGCAAGCGGATAGATCGCCCGCTCCCCGGGGGGATGGGCCAGGGCCGTGGTCGCCACCAGGATCGCCACCCCGATCCCGAAGCCCCCCCACCGCCGCTCCCCGGCGCTTATCTCCAGGAGCAGGTGGACCGCCAGCAGCGCCCACAGAAAGCAGAGACCGAACTCATACCGGTTGGTCAGCGGCCAGTGGCCCGCCCTCAGCCCTCGGATCGCCAGCCCCCCGGTCAGGACCACCCAGGCCGCCACCGCCCCCCCGGTCCCGCCCCACCCCGCCCAGTCGCTCCCTCCCAGGAGGTGAAGCCCGTAGAGGACCAGGGCCGCCCAGAGGAAAATGTAGGTCGCCGTCAGCATCCTGCCAACTCCCGCGCCAGCGCTGTCAACTCCGCCTCCACCCCATCGTCCCGCCCCGAGGAACGCACCGTTAGAACCGTCTGGCCCCGCTCCAGCCGGGCGATCACCCAGCGGTGAGGAAGATAGACCGTAGCCGTGACCCCGGCCAGCAAAAGCAGCCCTCCCGCCAGGGCGACCCCCTCTCCGGGATCGTGCACCACCTGGAGCGTCAACACGCCCCCCCCCTCTCTCTCCCGGAAGCCCATCAAGTAGACCCCTAGCCCCCGGAAGCGAAGCGGCCCATTGACCCGCACCACTCCTTCAGCCACCACGCGGTCCCCCGCCAGGAGCGCCACCTGCGCCCGATAGTCGGCCACGCTGCCATCGGGGTAGTGGGCGACGGTGAACCCGTCGTTGCGGACCGCCAGGCCGGTCCCACGGCCCACGGCCGCCACCTCCCCCGGTCCCACCGCCACCTCCGCCCGCCAGCCCAGCCATCCAGACAGCCCGTAGGCCACCACCAACAACAGGACCGCCAGATGGGTCACAAGGGTCGCCAGGCCCGAGAGCCCATACCGGTCGGCCCGGAGGCAGGTGACCTCCCCCTCCGACGCCGCCCGGACCCGATACCCCCTCTCCTCCAGGGCAGCCCGGAGGTCGGCCGCGGGAAGGGAGGGAAGGGTGACGGTGTGGGAGCCAGGGAGATGGGCGGCGGGGAAGCGGAGGGAGCGATGGAAGGCCTGCCGCCAGGCGGCCCGCCATCGGCTCAGCGTGCAGGAGAGAGTGGAGAGAGCGGTCAGGACCAGCAGGGCCACGAAGAGGGGGAAGCGGGAAAGGGTCAGAAACCCCCACCGGTATAGCCCCTCTATCGCCGGCCCCCAGCGCTCCCGTGCCGCCGCCAGCCAGGTCGCCCGACGTGCCGGATTTCCTACGATGGAGGGAGGGAGCTGGGGGAGGAGGGAGCCCAGGAGGGAGAACAGCAGAAGAAGGAAGAGCAAGGACGAGGCCACCCCCATCCGCCCCAGGAAGCGCCAGACCCGTCTCAGAGTAGACATCCTTCCCAACCTCGAAGGTCTAAGGTTCGGAGTTCGGGGTTCGGAATTCGGGGTTCGAAGTTCGGGGCTCGGGGCTCGAAGTTATGGCAAGTGAGTCAGAATGTCCGCGGCAGCGGGGCGGTCGCCTATGTGCTGGCCGACGTACGACCAGAGGATCCGGCCATCCTCGGCGATGACGAAGACCGCCGGACCGGCCAGGCCGTCCCCCAGGAGATTATAGACCCCGTAGGCCTCGGCCACCCGGTGATCGGGGTCGGCCAGCATGGGATACGGGGCGCGCACCGCGGCCTGCGCCCCCTCCACCGCCTCCCGCGTGTTCACCGCCAACGCCACCACCTCCACTCCCCGCGTGCGGAACTCCTCATAATAATCTCGCAACTCCACGAGTTGCGCCCGGTCGGGCCCTCAGCCGCAACGGTGGAAGAAGACCAGCACCACCGGCCCCTGCGCCAGCCGGTCGGACAGCGCGAACGTGCCTCCGCCCGCCCGCTCCAGCGTGAAGTCCAGGGCCGATGGGCGGGCAGGCTCCGACGTGGGTGTGGGCAGGGGGGAGACGATGGAGGGCCAAAGGGAGAGAGCCGCCTGCATCCGTTCCCGGTAGATCACGATCTGGGCCCGTCCCCGCTCCCAAGCCAGCCATTCCTCGGTGGAGCCTCCCTCCACCTCCAGCGCTCCCTGCGCCCGCTGCACCACCAGGAGGCGCGTCACCGCCCGCACCAGCGCCTCCCGCTCCAGCCCCACCGCTGCCAGGGCAGCCACAACCTGCCCATCCCCCACTCCCCAGGATGCTTCCAGCGCCGCGATCTGCGCCTCCACTTCCTCATCGGTGGGCATCTCCTGAGCTGGCGCCGCCTGGACCACCAGCGCTTCGTTGATCAACCGATCCAGCGTCTCCTCTGGAGCGGGGGCCGGCACACCCGCCAGCCCGCTCATCACCTGATCCACCAGCACCGCCTCGGCCCAGAAATTCTGGCCGATGGGCTGACCGTTGACCGTGGCGACGGCGGGGTCGACAGGGGAGGTGGGGGCTGGCGTGGGGGGCGGCGGAGCGATCCGGGCCGCCTCCCGGCTCAGCACCGCCACGACCAACACCAGCACGACCACAGCAGCTCCCCCGGCTGCGGCGAGAGTTCCCCAACGCCTGTGTTGCCCTCGCTCCACTTCCGCCTCCGGGTCTGAGCATATCACGACCCAGGCGGACTGTCAACCCCAGTAGCGCCGGAATGGGATTCCGGCGCCACCGCTAATAGAGGTTCGCGGGCTCCTCTCCGGAAACATGCAATTGCCCTACCGGATTGACAACTTCCCCACGCCGGTTTATACTTCCAACGACGGAAGATGAAGGCCCGGTCGACCTATCTCGGAGCGCTCCTGTCCGTGCTGACAGTCCTCCTGGCTGCCCGCATCCCGCTGCCCCAGGAAGCGAAGGCAGCGGTCATGCACCCCTTTGATCCCGATGAACAACCCCGCATCCACTCCGCCCACAGGATGGACCTGCTGCTGGAGGACCTGGAGGCGGGGGCGATGGGAGGCGCGGGGCTGCCCCCGGGAGCCGGAGGTTGTGGGAGAGGCCCCAGCCCCGCGGGGGCGTTGGCGTCGCTGCCGCTGGACGAGAGGAACTGCATCGGAAGAACTGTCATTCTGCTGCCAGAAACAGGAAAAACGTCTATAGGCAAGCCGGCTCTCCATATATATCTTGGGAGGATGGCGGACGAACCCCACCCGCTACACCGCGTGAGGTTCGCCGATGTTCAGACCTGAAGCATCTACGGAATAGGAGGAACCTGAATGGCACGACTGCACGAACACCAGGGCAAAGCGCTACTAAGGGAGTTCAAGATCGCCGTCCCTCAAGGGCGGGTGGCGAACACGCCGGAGGAGGCGCGGGCCATCGCCGAGGAGATCGGCGAACCGGTGATGGTCAAGGCCCAGGCCTGGGTCACCGGCCGCGCTGAGATGGGCGGCATCAAGAAGGCCACCACTCCCGACGAGGCCGCCGCCGCCGCCGAAAAGATGCTCGGTATGAAGGTGAAGGGCTTCACCGTAGAGCAGGTGCTGGTGGAGGAGCAACTGGACATCGCCCGGGAGTTCTACGTGGGGGTGATCGTGGACGACCGGGCGCAGGCCCCGCTGGTGATGTTCTCCAGCGTCGGCGGCACCGGCATTGAGGAGATCGCCGCCGCCCATCCAGACAAGGTGGCCCGCATGCACGTGGACATCATCACCGGCCTGCAGGACTACCAGGCGCGGAATCTGGTGCGCCGGACCGGCATCAGCGGGCGGCTGCAGCGGAACCTGGGCGGGCTGCTGGTGGCGCTCTACAAAGTGGCCCGTACCTACGAGGCCCGCGCTGCCGAGATCAATCCTCTGGTACAGACAACCGACGGCAAGCTCTACGCCGCCGACTGCCGCATCACCGTGGACGACTACGCCGTCTTCCGCCACCCCGACTTGGGCATCGAGATCGCCCGGGAGTACGACCGCCCGCCCACCGAGCTGGAGCGGATCGCCTACGCGGTGGAGGCGAACGACTACCGGGGCACCTTCTATTTCATCCAGATGGCCCACGACTTTGAAAGGGGAGAAGGGTACATCGGGTTCCACGGCGCGGGCGGCGGCGGCTCGATGATGAGCATGGACGCCGTACTCCGCCAGGGGTACAAACTGGCCACTTTCGTGGACACCAGCGGCAACCCCCCCGCCAGCAAGGTCTACCGGGCGGCGCGCATCATCCTCGCCGTGGGTCCCATCGACGGCTACTTCGGCTCCGGATCCGGCGTGGCCAGCCAGGAGCAGTTCCACTCGGCGCGGGGGCTGGTCAAGGCGTTCATAGAGGAGCACCTTTCCGTGCCGGCTGTGATCCGGCTGGGCGGCAATGCCGAGGACAAGGCGGTGGAGATCCTGGAGCGGGTCAACGACTACGTCCCGGCGCCGGTCGAGGGATATAAGAAGGACGACTCGCCCGACTTCTGCGCCGCCCGGCTGGACGCGCTGATCAAGGCCGGCGAGCTGCGGGACGCGCCACCGCCGCAGCCCCGGCCCGAGCCCCAGAGGCCGTACACCTTCGAGACGGTCACGGGGGGCACGGTCACCTTCGACCACGCCGTCTGCAGCGGCTGCGAGAGCAAGGTCTGCGTGGAAGAGTGCGCCCGGCAGATCCTCTCACTGAACGAAGAAGGGCTACCTGTCCTCAACATCACCCCCGAGGAAGCCAAGAAGGGCCGCTGCGTCGAGTGCCTGGCCTGCGAGGTGGAGTGTCTGTTCCACGGGGCGGGTGGAGGGTACGTGCATCTGCCCATCCCAGGGTTGGATGAGGCGTGATGGGTGAAGCGTCAAACGTCAGACGTGAAACGCGAAACCAACAGCCTGGGATGGAACCTAGGACTTGGAACTCAGAACCTAGAACTTAGAGCCTAGAACCCAACAGCCGGAGGAACCTATGTCCATCTTGATCGACGAGACAAAACGCGTCCTTGTGCAGGGCATCACCGGGCGCGAGGGGACGAGACGAACACAACTGATGGTCGGCTATGGGACCAACGTCGTCGCCGGGGTGACCCCCGGCCGCGGAGGGCAGGAGGTGGAGGGGATCCCCGTCTTCGACACCGTCGAGGAGGCGTGGGAGAAGGCCGGTCCCATCGACGTGAGCGTCCTCTTCATCCCCGCCCCCCTGGTCCGGAGCGCGGCGCTGGAGGCCATCGACGCGGGCGTCAAGCTGCTGGTCATCGTGCCGGATCGAGTGCCCATTTACGACGTGCTGACCATCGCCAAGCGGGCCAAGGAGACCGGCGCCAAGTTCGTCGGTCCCAACACCCTGGGCGTGCTCAGCCCGGACAAGGCGGTGGTGGGAATGATGGGGGGGCGTGCCGCCTCCGCCCGCTCCTGGTTCTTCCAGGGGCCGGTGGGCATCTCCTCCCGCAGCGGCGGCATCACCTCTTCGATGGCCTACTACCTGGCGCGGGAGGGGATCGGCGCGACGACCCTGGTGCACGTGGGGGGCGACGCGGTCGTGGGGCTGCCCCACCCAGAGGTCATGAGGCTGTTTGAGCAGGACCCCGATACCAAGGCGGTGGTGATGTTCGGCGAGATCGGCACCAGCCAAGAGGAGCAGGTGGCCGACCTGATCGAGAAAGGAGCGTTCACAAAGCCCCTGATCGCCTACATCGGCGGAAAGGCGGCCAAGAGCGGCACCCGTTTCTCCCACGCCGGGGCCATCGTCGAGGGCGGCCGCGGCACCTACGAGGGCAAGGTCGAACGGCTGCGGGAGGTGGGGGCGGTCGTTGTCGAACAGTTTATGGACCTGCCGAAGGCGACCAAAGAGGTGTTGGCCAAGATTGAAGCATGAACCCTGTTTCGCGGTGCGTATTGCGCAGAAATACAGAACACGCAATACGCAACA
>DQUX01000287.1 GCA_015662065.1 Anaerolineales bacterium
CACCCCGAATCCCGCGAGCGGGCGGACTCGTTGGACCTGGGGAACATCCGCTGGCTGGGTCCGGTCCCAGAGGCCGACCTCCCCGCCCTCTACACCGGCGCCACCACCTTCGTCTTCCCCAGCCTCTATGAGGGATTTGGCCTGCCGGTGCTGGAGGCGATGGCCTGCGGGACGCCGGTGGCCTGCTCCAACACCTCCTCCTTGCCCGAAGTGGTCGGTGACGCAGCGCTGACCTTCGACCCCACCGACACAGCCGGTATCGCCGACGCCGTGGCCCGCCTGCTGGAGGACGCCGACCTGCAAGCCGACCTGCGGGAGCGGGGCCTGCGTCGGGCAGCCCGGTTCTCCTGGGAACGGACGGCCAGGGCGACCCTGACGGTGTACCGAGAGACGGCCGGCTAACCCCCTGGATGGGCCCGCTTGCCCATCCCCCGCCCCCACGTATAATGCCCCTATGAGCATCTACATCGACGTCTCCGCCGCCGTCCACCGGCGCGCCGGGCTGGGACGGTACGCCGAGAGCCTCGCCCGCGCCTTGGTCGCCGCCCACCCCGATCGGTACGGCCTCTTCTACAACCGGGAACAGGGTGTGGAACCCCTCCGGGGCCTGGAGCACCTCCCCACCCGCACCGTCGCCATGGGCTACAAGCCGTGGCGGATGCTGGTGTGGCTGGGCCAACTAGCGCGGACCGGGTTTGACCGACTCCTACCGGACGCCCGGCTCTTCCACGCCACCGAACACCTCCTGTTGCCGCTGCGGGGGCTCCCCACTGTCCTCACCGTCCACGACCTCATCTTCCGCCACCTACCGGCCCACCACAAGCCCCTCAACCGGTGGTATCTCAACCTGACCATGCCCCTCTACTGCCGCCGGGCCACCCACATCATCGCCGTCTCCCAACAGACCCGGCGCGACCTGGTGACGGCCTACGCCGTTCCCCCGGAGAAAGTCACCGTCGTCCACGAGGCCGCCGCCCCACGCTTCCGACCTCAACCGCCGGAGACCGTCGCCGCCGTCCGCGCCCGCTACAACCTGCCCGACCGCTACCTCCTCTTCGTCGGCACCATCGAGCCGCGCAAGAACCTGGCCCGATTGCTGGCCGCTTTTGAAGCAGTCTACGCCGAGGGCCTGACCGACGGGCTGGTGATCGTGGGCAAGCGAGGATGGCTATACGAAGGGTTCTTCGCCCGACTGGAGACCTCCCCCGCCCGCCGCGCCGTCCTCCTGCCTGGATACGTGCCCGACGACGACCTGCCCGCCATCTATGCCGGGGCCCAGGCGCTGGTCCTCCCCAGCCTCTACGAGGGATTCGGCCTGCCGGTGCTGGAGGCGATGGCCTGCGGGACGCCGGTGGCGGCGTCCAACCGCTCCAGCATCCCGGAGGTGGGAGGAGAGGCGGCGCTCTACTTCGATCCCACGGACACGGACGAGATATTTGAAACCATCCACACCCTGTTGAGCGACGCCGGGTTGAGGGGGAAGATGCAGGAGCAAGGCGCCTCCCATGCCGCCCGGTTCTCATGGGAGCGGATGGCGCAGGAGACGTGGGAAGTCTACGAGCGGGTGATCGCCTGATGGAAGTCCTTCACATCTATAAGGACTACTACCCAGCCCTCGGCGGCATTGAGAACCACATCAAGGTTCTGGCCGAGGCGCAGGCCGGTGCCGGGCACCGGGTGACCGTCCTGGTCTGCGACCCCGGCCCGCGCACCCGCGTCGAGGAGCTCCACGGGGTGCGGGTCGTCAAAGCGGGGAGACTCACCACCGCCGCCTCAATGCCCCTCAGCATCAGCCAGCCCCTCGGCCTGGCGCGACTGCGACCCGACATCGCCCACGTCCACTCCCCCTACCCCCTGGGCGAGGTCGCCAACTGGCTCCTGGGCCGCGCCCGCGCCACCATCATCACCCACCACTCCGACGTGGTCCGCCAGCGGGGATGGCTCCGCCTCTACGGGCCGCTCCTCCACCGGGTGCTGGCCGCCGCCGACCGGGTCATCGCCACCAGCCCCCGCTATATCGAGACCTCCCCCTGGCTCCGCCCGGTGCGCGAAAAATGCGTGGTCGTCCCCCTGGGGGTGGACCACCGCCGCTTCGCCC
>DQUX01000359.1 GCA_015662065.1 Anaerolineales bacterium
GTCACTACGAACTAAGAACGCCGGAATCGAAGGAAACTTTGCGCTCTTTGTGGTTCGATACCAGCCGCAGGCGGTCGGCAACACCGGAGAGGGAGGCCACCAATTTGCAGCAGTCTGCATTAAGGAGAGGAACCGATGAGAGTGCCGCTGAGCTGGCTTAAGGACTATGTGGATGTCTCGCTGCCTGTGCCCGAACTGGCCAAGCGACTGACGCTGGCCGGGTTGGAGGTGGAATCGATCGAGACCATCGGCCTGCCGGAGGCCGAGCTTCCCTGGGACCTGGAGAGAATCGTCGTGGGCGAACTCCAGGCCGTACACCCCCACCCCAACGCCGACCGGCTGGTCCTGGCCGAGGTCGAATACGGCGGTCCGGAGCCGGAGGTCGTCGTCACCGGCGCGCCCAGCCTGCTGGAGCGACGGGGCCAGAGCGGCCTGCACCTCAAGGTGGCCTTCGCTATGGAGGGGGCCCGCCTCTACGACGGCCACGCCGAGGGCCGGCGCGTGATGAAACTGAAGAAAACCAAGATCCGCGGCGTCCCCTCCCGGGCGATGGTCTGCTCGGAGAAAGAACTGGGCCTCTCCGACGAACAGGTGGACATCATCTATCTGCCCGATGACGCACCGGTGGGCACACCCCTGGCCGACTATATGGGCGATGTGGTGCTGGAGTTCGACATCAAAGGGCCGTTCGGCCATCTGCAATCGGTCTTCGGCATCGCCCGGGAGACGGCAGCCCTGTTGGGGACCGAGCTCCGGCGGGATGTGCTGGAGGTGCCGGAGCGCCACGCGATGGAACTGACCCCCACCCCGGATTTCCTGACCCTGGAGATCGCCGATCCGGACCTGTGCCCCCGCTACTCGGCCGCCTTCATCCGGGGGGTGAAAGTGAGCCCCTCCCCCTTCTGGATGCAGATGCGGCTGCTCCGCGCCGGGATGCGGCCCATCAACAACATCGTGGACATCACCAACTACGTGATGCTGGAGTTGGGACAGCCGCTCCACGCCTTCGACTACCACATCCTCCGGTCTAGACTGGGGGAGGACCGCCCGGCGATCATCGTGCGCCGCGCCCGGCCCGGCGAGCAGATGAGGACCCTCGACGGAGAGCTGCACACCTTCGATGGAGAGATGCTGCTCATCACCGACGGAGGCGGGCCTGTGGCCGTGGCCGGTGTGATGGGCGGGCTGGAAAGCGAGGTCACCGAGACGACCACCGACATCCTCCTCGAGTCGGCTAACTTCTACTTCCTCAACATCCGCCGCACCTCCCGCCTCCTGGGGCTATCCAGCGAGTCGAGCCGGCGGTTCGGGCGGCGGGTAGACCCCGAGCTGACGGTCCGGGCGGCGGCCCGGGCGGCCTACCTGATGGCAGAACTGGGCGGCGGCACCGTCTCCCCCGTCGTCGGCGACCTGTACCCCGGCCACCGGCCGCCACGGGTTATCCAATTCGACCCCGCCTACGCCCACCGCATCCTGGGCGTCGAGATCCCCACCGACGAGATGGTGCGCATCCTTGAATCGTTGGAGTTTCAGGTTTCAAAGTCGCAGGTTTCAGGTGAGGAGAGCGAACCTGAAACCTTACACGTCGTAGTGCCTTCCCACCGCCTCGACGTCGCCCAGCCCGTGGATCTGGTGGAGGAGGTGAGCCGCATTTGGGGGTACGACCGCTTCCCAACCACGCTGATGCGGGACGAACTACCACCTCAGCGGGCCAACCCCCGCCTGGAAGGGGCCGAACGGGTGCGCGATCTCCTGGTCGGCTGCGGGCTGGACGAGGTCATCACCTACTCGCTGGTGGACATCAAGGATGAAGAGAAACTGTACCATCGGGATAGCCTGCCCGGACAGGAAGCGACCACGGAGGATCGCCCCTCCCTCCACATCCTCAACCCCCTCTCGGCAGAGCGATCCCACCTGCGGCGGACGTTGCTCCCCTCCCTGCTCCGCACGGCCCGCGAGAACCTGCGCTTCCTGGAGCGGGTGGCGATCTTCGAGATCGGCGCGGTCTATCTGCCGGTGGAGGGGCAGCCCCTCCCCGATGAGCCCCGTCGGCTGACCATCGTGATGACCGGCCCGCGGGAGGACCGCTCGTGGCTGGAGGGGCAGGACCGGACGCCGCTGAGCTTCTACGACCTCAAGGGGGTGGTGGAGACGCTGTTGGCCCGGCTGGGGGCGGAGAGAGCCTTCGAGCCGGGCGAGCACCCCGCCTTCCATCCGGGCCGATGCGCCCAGGTGATCATTGGGGGGAAGGTGGTGGGCACGATGGGGGAGTTGCACCCCCTGGTGCGGGAGGCCTTCGACCTGCCCGCGCAGCCCGTCTGCGCGCTGGAGTTCGACCTGGACCAACTGCTGGCGGCTTGGGGCAGGCCGCGCACGACCACCCCGGTCTCGGCCCACCCCCCGGTCTACGAGGACCTGGCAGTGGTGGTGGAGGAAAGCGTGCCGGCCGTGCAAGTGCGGGACCTCATCACCCAGACCGGCCAGCCGCTGGTCCGCTCGGTGACCCTCTTCGACGTCTACAGAGGTGAACAGGTGGGACATGGCCGCAAGAGCCTGGCCTATCGGCTCACCTACCAGGCGGACGACCGCACGCTGACCGACAGGGAGGTCGGCAAACTGCGGACCAAGATCATCCGCCGACTGGAACGGGAACTGGGCGCAACCCTGCGCGAATGAGCACACCAACGAAAGAACCAAAAGGGAGAACATTGTCGGCCAGGTTGAGGCAAGCCCTTCGCTGGATAGGCCAGCACATCCTCCTGCTCCTGCTGCTGACTCTGTTGGCGCTGACCATAACCAGGGAGGGCCCGCCGTCAGGAGCGCTCTCCACCGGCGTGGGCCGGACCATCGCCGACGTGCGGTTCGACTTCTGGGGTTGGGAGGCGGAGGCGGTCTGGACCAAGTTCACCCATTGGCTCCTGCAGCCCCAGCGGTATATGGAGGAGGCCGATCGGGTCGCTTTCGTCCGCGATTACGCCGCCCTGATCGGTCGAATCCGGGAGCTGAGGTGGCGGATCGAGACCGCCTACGTCAACCCGGAGGTGACAGACCCCAAGGCAGCGACGGCCCAAATGCGCGCCAAGTGGCTCCGATTGCAGGCCGAGGCAGCGGCCCGCCAGCCGGTAGTCGAGGCGATCATCGAGGAACAGGTAGGGCTGGTCCTGGCCCGGGAGGGGTTGGGCTTCCTGGGCCAGCCCTTCCCCCAGGTCGGGATCCGCTTCACCCCCCTTCCCTACGCCCTCATCGTCTCCCCCCGGGAGCGCATCGAGACCGTCTGCCATCAGCACCTTAGACACGGGCTCGACTTGGCGCAGCAGGAAGCCCTCGAGGCGCAGATAGACACCGCTTTCGACGTCTCCTCCCTGGTAACCCCCATCGGGGGGATGTCCGCTTGGCCGGCGATGTTGTTGGAAGAGAACTACCTGCCCTGGGTGCTGGAGGTGACCGCCCACGAGTGGACCCATCACTACCTGGGGCTCCATCCCCTGGGATGGGAGTACGACCGGCGCCAGGAGACCCGGACGATCAACGAGACGACCGCCTCCATCGTGGGAAAGGAGGTGGGGCGACGGGTGTTGGCCCGCTACTACCCGGACCTCCTGCCGCCGGAGGAGACGCAGCCCTCTCAACCACAGGAGCCGTCGGACCCCCCCGCCTTCGACTTCCGGGCGGAGATGCACAAGACCCGGGTGGAGGTGGATCGGCTGCTGGCCGAGGGACGGGTGGAGGAGGCGGAGCGGTATATGGAGGAGCGTCGCCAGTTCTTCTGGGAGAACGGCTACCGAATCCGCAAGCTGAACCAGGCCTACTTCGCCTTCCACGGCTCCTACGCCGACAGGCCAGGGGCGGCGGGGGAGGACCCTGTAGGGCCGGCGGTGCGGCACCTATGGGAGCAAAGCCCCGGCCTCCGGGCCTTCCTGGCCCGAGTCAGGGACATCACCACACTGGAGGAGCTCCAGGCAGCTCTGGCGGCGATGGAAGATTGACAGGAGAGCGATTTGTCCGTATACTGAAAGCAGAGGCGATTGAGGGAGGTGAAAGATGGTGAGGGAAGTGACCGACCGGACAAAGCCCTTCTCCGGCCCCTTCTGGGAGCACCTGCGGACGGCGCGCCAGGAGATGCGGGCCGCGTGGCGAGCGGTGCTGCCCCCCTCCTTCCAGGAACACCGACGCGCCGCGCAGCGGGAGGTGCTCCTGGCCTTCCGCGAGTTGATCGACACTGCGCTGGAGCGTGTGGAGGAGCGGGAACCACCCCCCGTGACGCGGGTCAAGGCAAGGATGTAGCAAGGATGTAGGGCCGGGAAAGGGACTTCGGAGGTCTGGTCAGACCTCCGAAGTCTCTGTTAGGCCCCCAGGAACCGCCGCCGCTGCTCCGGCGTGAGCAGGTTGAGCACATTGGGGATCTCCACCTGCTGCTCCGGCGGCACTCCCTCCAGCAGCGTGCGCAGCGCCTGGGCCGCCGGGGCCGTCCTGGACTCCGCCTCCAACTGGCTCAGGAACTCGTCCACCTTGCCCACCGTCATCTGACCGATGATCTGATCCGCCGGCACCCCCACCGACCTCAGGGCCTCGAAAGCCCGGCGAAGGCTCGCCACCGAGACCCCCCGCTTCTCCAACTGCGGGGCGACGTAGTCGTTGAAGAACTTGGCATCCAGGATGGACTTGCGGCCCGCCTCCACCTCCCGCATCTCTTTCCAGAGATTGCGGCCTTTGACCAGCCCCTCAATGACGCTGTGGGTCAGCTCGGTGCCTCCCCAGCCGATGATCCCCGCCGTGAGCAGCCAGTCGATCAGCGTGCCGACGGTGAAGTTGTCGAAGATGCCGCCGATGCCAGCGTCGAACAGCACCATGTTGGAGGAGGAGAAGAGGACGTCGAAGCCAAGCAGGCGGAAGAGGCGGACGTTGGTCAGGCCGATGGCGATCAGGGCGACGAACATCCCTATCCAGTGGGAGTAAAGCTTCTTCCAAGAGATGTACTCCGGCGCTTTGGCATCCGCAACCCCGGCCCGATTGGGCCACACCCCCGCCTCCTCCCATCGGTCCCAGATCACCTCCAGGATCCGCTCGACGGAAGTGGCGATGGCGATCAGAGGGGCCAGGGTGATCCACAGCGCGTCCGCCGTGACCTCCCCCTCCTGCCCCGGCGGGGCGGCCCACGCCACCGAGGCGGTCAACCCCAGCAGCAACACGCCCGCCGCGACCCAGAAGACCCGTTTGCCCATAACAACCTCCTTATCTCTCCGTGTCCCTATGCCCCCGCGTCTCCGCACCCCTGCGCCCACCCACGATGGCGCACCGGGATATGGGCATAAGGCGTCGGGCGTCAAACGTCAGCCGAGGGATTCCAGAAGATCCCCAGCGCCCGCTCGAAAGCCGCCCGCGCCCCGGTAAGATCACCCAGGTCCTGCAGCACCAAGCCCAGGTTGTTGACCGTCGTGGCAATGCTGGGATGGTCCGGTTCGTAGATCGCCTCCTTGATCCCCAGCGCTCGCTCTAAAGCCGCCCACGCCCCGGCGTAGTCGGCTATATCGCGCAGATGGTAGCCCAGGTTGTTCCACAGCCGCCCGGCGGCGGGCGGGTCGATCGGTTCGGTATGTCCGGCGGCGGCGCGGACGTGGGGGAGGAGGGGGACGAACTGGGTGTAGTCGCCGGTTTTGTCAATGCGGTCGTTGGTCTCTTCGGCCAGGGCGGCGAGGGCGGGGAGGAAGGACCTCACCCCCACCCCCTCTCCCGTTGGGGAAGAGGGAGAGGGGCGGGGGGTGGGGGTGAGGTCGCGCCCAAACTCGGCCAGCAAAGGGTGTATCGCCGGCCCCTCCTTGAGCAGCCCCAGGTCCACCAGTTCGCTCACCGCATCGCCCAGTTCTTCGGGGTCGTCCACCACCAGCCGCAGGATGGGCTCGGGGATGGGGGTGTTGGGGGCCAGGAGGGAGCAGATGCAGAAGAGACGGCGTCCGTCCTCCCCCTGCACCCGGTCCCAGGAGAGGGCGAAGGTGGCCCGGAGGCTGAGGTCGTGCTCGGTGGGGGAGCCGAGGTCCTCCCGCCAGCCCTGCATAGAGCGGTGGGCGAAAAGGTCCTCCAGGCGGGCCAGGTACTCGGCCACGGTGATGTGTTTCTGGCGTTTCAAGTAGCGGTCGGCCAGGTCCAGGGCCAGGGGGAGGTGGCCCAGCCGGTCGGCCAGCCTGTCCAAGTCCGCGTCGGCGGCCCGTTCGGCGGGGAGGTACCGGCGGAGGAAGGCGCGGCTCTCCTCCGGCGTGAACTCGTCCAACGGCAGGACCTCCAGGCCCAGGTAGTCGGGCCAATCGCGGCGGCGGGCGGTGAGGAGCAGCCGGAGGTTGGAGTGGCGAAGGCGGTGGAGGTTCTTCCGCGCAGCCTCGAGGTCCTCCAGGTTGTCCAGGAGGAGCAGGCGGGGGCCGTCCGCCTTCCAGACCTTCAGCACGCGGTCGGCGTAATCGTCCCGCGTCTCACCCTCCGCCTGGCGCAGGCCCATCTCCTCGCCGCGGGCGGCGATCCGCTCGCCCAGCAGGGCCGGGTCGCTCATGTCGAGCCAGTGGACGCCCCGGAAGCGGTAGCCGTGCCGGTAGGCGAACTCCACCACCAGTTGGGTCTTGCCCACGCCGCCCATCCCGGCGATGGCCTGGGTGATGACCCCACCGGCGGCGTGCCCGCCGCCCCCGGAGTGAGGGCCGCACACCACCTCCGCCAGGCGGCGCAGGTCCTTCTCCCGGCCGGTGAAGAGGGCATTGCGGGGGGAGGGCAGATAGGAGCCGGGGGGCAGGTCGCCGGGGAGGGTGATTTGCTCACGCAGGGCGGCCAGCCGTTCCCCCGCCACCGTGACGGCGTTCCCCGCCCCGACGATGACGACGCTGTTCTGGAGGTCGCCCAGGACCAGCACCTGCCCCCGGACCAGGGCCTCGCGCAGGGGGCGGAGGTCGGAAGGCAAGGCATCTTCCCCCAACCTGGCAAGGACCTCTTCCAGTTTGGCCTGCGTCGCGGCGAAACCCGCCCGCTGCTCCTGGCGGATTTGGAGCACGATCTGGCCGATGATCGGGAGGGCGTAGTCCTTGAAGGGAAGGAGGGCCATCTGAAGCGCCTCGGCATACAGCCGCGCCCCGGCGTCGATCTGGGCGGGGGTCAGTCGGCGGCCCAGGTCGCGGGCCAGGGCCTCCCGCAAGGCCCGCTCCACGCCGGTCAGGTCCATCGCCTGGGGCAGGTCGGCCAGCACGGCCTGCACCGAGGGAAGCGTGCCGAAGTCCAGGGTGAGGGCCTGGAGGAGGGCGGGGTCGTCGCAGCGGTCGCGGAATTCGCCGTCGGCGCGGCGGGCGACCTCCAGGAGTTGGCGAGCCGTCGCCTCCTCCTTGAGCCACCGGTCCAGGCGGGCCTGCAGTTCCTCCCCGCCGATCTCGGCCAGGGTCCCGCCGACCACCCCCAGCGCTTCCTCACCCAGCCAGGTCTTCGCCCGGTGCCGGACGAGGGCGACGAGGAGGCGGAGGAGGTGTTTGGGCAGGTCGGTGACCATCGCAGCGCTCCTTAGGAAGTGGAACCGTGTCTCTGCACTCAGTATACAGGAAGCGGGGGGAAAGGACAAGCGGCGACTGCCGTCCACGAATTGGGCGCGAATACACGAATATCCAGCCTGCCTGCACGCGATTGGCAATGGCTAAACATAATTCGTGTATTCGTGTTCCATTCGTGGACGGCCCCGATTTACCCCCGCACCGCCAACCGCCCCCAGATACAGGAAACAGGGGGCGGGGACAAGCGGCGACTGCCGTCCACGAGAAAGCCCTACCCGTGTTTCCCGGCGATCATTCCCTCCAACAGCCGCCGGGTCCGCTGCTTCGTCCCCGGCTCCTGCTCCCCCACCGGCCCCACGCAGCCGGGGCAGCCGTCGGTGCAGGGGCAGGCCCGCGCCCGCTCCAGCGCCGCCGCCAGCAGCTCCTCGAACAGCTCGTAGAGGCGGGGGGAGAGGCCCGCCCCGCCGGGCACCCGGTCGTAGAAGGTCGCCCGGGGCAGCCCCGTCTCCGGCGCGCGGGCGGTGACGGTCGAGCCCAGGTCGCCCGGGGCGCAGAGAAGCCGGAGGGGGGCCAGGTGGCGCAGGAGGTAGGCCAGGCCGGAGA
>DQUX01000410.1 GCA_015662065.1 Anaerolineales bacterium
AGGGGGTGGCGGAGGGGCCGGAGGGGGGAGTCCAGATGCGGCCCGGCGAGGCCCTCTATATCCCCCCGGACGAACCCCACGGCTACCGGAACACCGGGGAGGGGGTGCTGCGGTTCATCTGCGTCATCCCGCACCCGGAGGAGTAACACGCAGTACGCAATGCGTATTCCGTATTCCGTAGAGGAGCTGTCCAATGGCATCAGAAGCAAAGGTAACCTGGATCGGGCCGGGGTTGCGGCTGGTGGGGGAGGCCTCCAGCGGGCCGGCCATCGTGCTCGACCACGTGCTGCCGGGGGAGGAGGGACGGGAGACCGGCCCCCGGCCGATGGAGTTGCTGCTGCTCGGGCTGGCCGGATGCACGGCGATGGACGTGGTCTCCATCCTCCAGAAGAAGCGACAGCCCTTCACCGGCCTGGAGGTCAGGGTGACCGCCGAACGGGCGGAGGAACACCCCAAGGTTTACACCCAGATTCACCTGGAGTTCGTCGTGAAGGGGGAGGGGGTGGACCCCCGGGCGGTGGAGCGATCCATCGACCTCTCCCAGACCAAGTACTGCTCGGCATCGGCGATGCTGGGCAAGACGGCGGAGATCACCACGTCGTACCGGGTCGTGGAGGGATGATGGGGAGACGCGGGGACGAAGAGCGGATCCGGGAGCTGGAGCGGCGGATCGCGGATTTGAAGGCCCGTTTGCCCAAGCATTCAGTCCCTCCGGCGATGATAATGGAGCTGGAGGAGCTGGAGGAGGAGCTGGCGCGGGTGCGGGCGGGGGCAGGACCGGAAGGGGAAGGCAGGTGATGAGGCTGGGGGCGCACGAATCCATCGCCGGTGGTCTGCACCGGGCCTTCGACCGCGCCCGGTCGGTCGGCTGCGAGGCGGTGCAGATCTTCGTCAAGTCCAACCGGTCCTGGGCGGTGAAACCGCTGACCGAGGAGGAGGTCGCCCGCTTCAAGGCCAAGGCTGCTGAGACCGGCATCCACCCGGTGGTGGCCCACACCTCCTATCTCCTCAACCTAGCCTCTCCCGACGGGGACCTGTGGCGCAGGTCGCGGGATACGCTCATCATAGAGCTGGAGCGGTGCGAGGCGCTGGACGTGGGCTGGCTGGTGCTCCATCCGGGCTCGCATGTGGGCGCAGGGGAAGAAGCGGGACTGGCGCGGGTGGCACAGGCGCTGGGGGAGGTGCACGCCGCCACCCCGGGCTTCCGCACCCAGATCCTGCTGGAGACGACGGCCGGGCAGGGCACCAACCTGGGCTATCGTTTCGAGCAGTTGGCCTGGCTGCTGGAACAGACGCCGCAGGGGGAGCGGTTGGGGGTCTGCTTCGACACCTGCCATGTCTTCGCCGCCGGCTACGAACTGCGCACGCGGGGGGGGTACGAGGCCACGATGGCCGCCTTCGATCAGATCGTGGGCCTTTCGCGGCTCAAAGCGGTCCATCTCAACGACAGCAAGGGGGAGTTGGGCAGCCGCAAAGACCGGCACGAGCACATCGGCGAGGGGCACATCGGCCTGGAGGGGTTCCGCCACGTGCTGAACGACCCTCGCCTGGCGGGGCTGCCGGGCCTGCTGGAGACGCCCAAGAGCGACGACCTGCACGAGGACGCAGAGAACCTGGCGGTGTTGAGGTCGTTGTGTGGGGAGTGATGCGTCAAACATCAAGCGTCAAGATGAGCGTGTTCGATGGGCTGGCGACGGGCTACGACTGGGGGATGCTGCCGCTGGAATGGGCGGTGCTGAGGCGGCTCCGACGGCGGGCCTTCCCCCAGGTCGTAGGGCGGGTGCTGGAGGCGGGGGTTGGCACGGGGGTGAACCTGCCCCTCTACGGGCCGCACGCGCAGGTGGTGGCGCTGGACGCCAGCGGCCCAATGCTGGCCCAGGCATCCCGCCGACCGACTCAGGCCCCGGTCCGGCCGGTGCAGGCGGATGCGGAGCACCTCCCTTTCGCCGACGGCTCCTTCGACGCCGTCACCGGGTCGTTGCTGCTCTGCTCGGTGAAGAGCCCGGCGCGGGCGCTGGCGGAGGTGCGGCGGGTGCTGGTGGCGGGCGGGCGGCTGGTGCTGGTAGAGCACACGCGGGGGAAGGGGCTGGGAGCCTGGCTGACCGACCTCCTCCACCCCCTGTGGTTTTCCTTTAACGGGACCTGCCACCTGAACCGGGAGACGGGGCGAGCGGTGGCGGCGGCGGGGTTCCGGCCAGTGCTGGAGGAGACAAGGGGGCTGGGGATCTTCCGGGTAATTGAGGGGAGGAAGTAGGAAGTGGGAGGCAACAGGTAGGAGGTGGTATGCTGATTCAGTTTCTACGGGATAACTGGTTGTTTTTCCTGGTCGTTGGGGGGCTGGTGACGGCTTGGCTGTTCCTACGGACGCCGGGCACCGATCTGGCCTCGACAGCGGACTTCGACCGACGGGTCTCCGCCGGCCAGCCGGTGGTGGTGGAACTCTACACCAACACCTGAAGCGGCTGCCTTCTGGCGAAGCCTGTCGTGGACAGGCTGGAGGAGGAGCTGGAGGGGCGCGCGGAGGTGCTGCGGGTGAACATGATGACGCGGGTGGGGGTCGATCTGGCCCGACGGTACGGCGTGCGGGGGGTGCCCACCCTGTTGATCTTCGACGGCGCCGGACAGGTGGTCTACAGCAGCGTCGGCATGCCGAACCGAGAGGAGGTCACAACGACGGTGGAGCGCCTGCTGGCCCGGTAGCAACGGGCTACCAGATACCCCGCCGACCGATCCGTATCCTTACCAGGAACCCCACCACCAGCCCGGCCACGAACCCCCCGATGTGGGCAAACCAGGCCACTCCGCCTGTCGCCACGCTCATCGTCCCCAGGCTCAGGAAGCCGTTGAACAGTTGGATGATGAACCAGAAGCCCAGGACGATCAGCGACGGCACCCGGGCGATCCGCATCATAAGATAGCCTGGCACCAGCACCCGCACTGGCGCGGTGGGGAAGAGGATCATGTATACGGCCAGGACCCCGGCGATCGCCCCGCTGGCGCCGATCCCGGGGATGATGGAGGAGGGAGCGACGACCACCTGGGCCAGGCCCGCCACGACCCCCGCCGCCAGGTAGAACAGCGTATACCCCACCCGCCCCAGCACGTCCTCCACGTTGTCGCCGAAGATCCACAGATAGAGCATATTGCCGATGAGATGGGTCCAGCCGCCGTGGATGAACATCGAGGTGAACAGCGTCAGGAAGGCCAGGGGGTGGTTCAGCGGATCGGTGATATGGGCCGGGATCACCCCCCAGGTCATATACATCTGATCCACCTGCGGACCCAATAGCAGCTCGTACAGGAAGATCACGGCGTTGGCCGCAATCAGTCCCCAGGTGACCACCGGCACCCGGCGGCTGGGGATTTCGTCGGCAATCGGGATCATAACCTTCTCCTTACCTATCGCTTGCGGTTCGGCCTCCAGTAGCCTCGTTGCACCGTGCGCGCCTCGGAGACGGCGACGATGGCCCGCTCGTCCACCTCCTCGGCCAGCCGGATCACCGCGGGCACGCTCTTTCTGGGGACGATGGCCTCCACGATGCCCACCGGGCTCTCCCGGCCCCGCCCGTACAACTCCGTCGCCCCAAACCCCGCCCTCCGCAGGGCGGCCGCCACGGCATCCCCCCGCTGAGTGGAGATGATCCGCACCTCCGCGTATCCCAGCGCGATGCGCTGCTCCAGGGCCATCCCCACCCAGGTACCCACGCCGTAGCCAGCGACGTAGGCGGCGAGGTTCCAAACGTTGCTCAGGTTGGTCACCACCTGCCCGATGGCCAGGATATAGACCAGGGTGCTCAGGCTGCCCGTGAGAATGGCGGGCCCCCGGCGCCCCTGGACGGTGAGGATCGTCCCCAGGGTGCTGACGGAGATGCCGATCAGCCGTAGGATGAAGATCAGCAGCGCTTGCAGGAAAATATCCATCGCACTTTATCCCTCATCTTCCAGCCAGCCTCGGCGATAGGGCCGATGCCGCGCCGTTTGTCCAGACGGTTCAAACCTGCCGCCGGGGGCTCGGCGGTCGACGGGGGGGATCACAGGGCCAGCCCCCTCTCCAGCGCCTCCGCCACCGACCGGACGGGGATCAACTCCAGCCCCTTCGGAGCCTGGAGGCGTGCCCGCCGGACCGTCTTGGGCAGAATGCAGCGGCGGAAGCCCAGCTTGGCCGCCTCTTTGAGGCGGGCTTCTATCTGTCCCACCGCCCGCACCTCGCCGGAGAGGCCCACCTCCCCCACCAGCACGAGGTCCGCCGCCACGGGCCGTTCCCTCACACTGGAGCCGATGGCAACAGCGACCGCCAGGTCCGCCGCCGGTTCCCCGATCTGTAACCCCCCCACCACGTTGGCGAAGACGTCCTGGTCGAACAGCCGCAGCCCCACCCGCCGGCTCAGCACTGCCACGATCAGCAGCAGCCGGTTGAAGTCCACCCCGTTGGCGGTACGGCGAGGATGGCCGAAGCTGGTGTGGCTGGTGAGCGCCTGGATCTCCACCAGGAGCGGCCGCGTCCCCTCCATCGTGACGGCGATGGCCGAGCCCGGCGCGTTGACCATCCGCTCGGCCAGGAAGACCTCGGAGGGGTTGGCCACCTCCATCATCCCCTCCTCCCGCATCTCGAACACCCCCACCTCGGGGGTGGCTCCGAACCGGTTCTTGGTGGAGCGAAGGAGGCGGTAGGTGTGAAAGGGGTCTCCCTCCAGGTAGAGGACGGTGTCCACGATATGCTCCAGCACCTTCGGCCCGGCGATGGCTCCCTCCTTGGTGACGTGGCCCACCAGGAAGACGGACGCGCCGCCGGACTTGGCCCACCATTGGAGCCGGGCCGCCGCTGCCCGCACCTGGCTGATGGAGCCCGCCGCCGAGGTCAGCTCGGCCGAAGTGACCGTCTGGATCGAATCCACCACCAGCACCACCGGCTCCAGCCGATCGGCGTGGTGCAGGATCGCCTCCAGGCCGGTCTCGGTGAGGACGAAGACCCCCTCGGTCTTGAGACCCAGCCGGGCAGCCCGCATCTTGATCTGCCGGATCGATTCCTCGCCGGAGACGTAGAGGACCGGCCGGTGGGTGGCCTGAGCCACCAGGGTGGAGACCTGCAGCAACAGGGTGGACTTGCCGATGCCCGGCTCCCCTCCCACCAGGACCAGGGAGCCGGGGACCAGCCCTCCGCCCAGGACGCGGGCGAACTCCTCCATCGGCAGGGCCAGCCGTTCCAGTTCCTCCGTCTCCACCTCGGTCAGGGGGCGCGGCTCGGCGCGGATGGCCAGGGCCGGCCCGGCCGGGGCCCGCTCCTCCACCACCTCCACCATCGTGTTCCACTCCCCGCAGCCGGGGCATCGCCCCATCTGGCGGGGGCTCACCCGCCCGCAGACCTGGCAGACCCATTGGGCGCGCGGTTTGGCCATCGGTTCCTCCGACCGCTGGAATTCGGTGCTCTCTACTTTAGACAATGTCACGTTATGCTCTGAGGGGGTCTGTAACCCCCGCCTTTGGTCGAAAATGGCAGCTTTCGGCCGGAGACGCGGGTCACAGACCCGCTTGGAGCCTCCAAAGCAAGGGTTTCGTGTTAACGTGACATCGTCAAGCTACCTAGGATTATGCCTCAGAGCGGGTGGGGTGTCAACTACGGCGGGCCAGCCAGGCGGAGGGCGATGTAGGCGGCCCGGAGGCTCCCGTCGGGGCGGAGGAGGCTGTAGGCGGATTCCGGCCGGCCGTTCCCGTAGATGACGGCGATGTTGAGATTCCAGAGGAACATCGGCCCCACCCAGTCGGTCGCCAGACCTATCTGGAGGGCGCGGACGATGTAGTCGGCCTGCTGCTGCTCGGAGACGTGACGGGCGTACTCCCAACCGGTGGTGTCCATCTCCCCCATCCCCTCCACCGACGGCCAGCCGAACTCCGTCACCCAGAGGGGGAGATCTCCCGCGCCGTACTCCAGCAGGATGGTCCGGTAGTCCTCCAGCGTGTCCCGGAAGAAGAAGCTGGGGTGGTTGTTGTGGCTGGGGGCCACCTGCTGGGGGTCGCGGGCACTGGCCTCCGGCGGATTGGCAAAGCCGTAGGGATGGACACCGACGCCGTCCACCCACCGGGCCAGGCCAGCGGCGAGCACCCCCCGTAGGAAGGCCCGGTCGTCGATGGCGGTGACTCCGTCGTCGATGCCGGTGACCCCCAGCGCGCCACTGATGACCAGCGCGTCGGGATCGCCCGCCCGCACCCCCTGGGCCCCCTCCGCCACCAGCGCCACGAAGCGGGCCGGGTCCAGTACGTCGCCCCCCCACTCCCGGGCCAGGTTCGGCTCGTTCCACAGCTCGTAAGCGTCCACCCGCCCCCGGTACCGCTCCGCCATCTGCTGCATGAAGCGGTGGAACTCCCCGTAGTCGGCCGGGGGGCCGAACCCCGTGGGGTCGGCGCGCAGGTATTCGGGAGCGTTGATCACGCCGATGAGCAGCCGGAAGCCGAAAGCGTTGCAGAGGTCCACCGCCCGATCCAGGGGCTCCCACTCGAAATCCCCCGGCCCGTGCTCGATCAGGTTCCAGTCCACCTGCTGCTTGACCCACTCCACCCCCAGCCCCTGGGCCCAGCGAAGGGTCTGGGTGGGGTCGCCGGCGAAGAGATGGACCTGCACCCCACTCCCCGGCTTGAAGACGGGAGGGGGGAGAGGGGTGGGGC
>DQUX01000213.1 GCA_015662065.1 Anaerolineales bacterium
CTGGGCTTGTTGGAGGACGATCTCGATCTGTATGGGAAGTGGAAAGCCAAGGTACATCTGGACGTGCTCGAGCGGCTCAAGGACCGGCCCAATGGCAAGTACATCGACGTGACCGCCATCACGCCGACCCCGCTGGGGGAGGGCAAGACGACGACGACCGTGGGGCTGACCCAGGCGATGGGCACGGTGCTGGGCAAGAACGTGATGTGCTGCATCCGTCAGCCCAGCATGGGGCCAACCTTCAATATCAAGGGGGGAGCGGCCGGCGGGGGGTACAGTCAGATCATCCCGATGGAGGACTTCAACCTGCATCTGACCGGCGACATCCACGCCATCGGCGTCGCCCACAACCTGGTGGCCGCCGCGCTGGACACCCGGATGTACCACGAGAGCCGCCAGTCGGATGAGGCCCTCAAGCGGCGCGGGATCGACCGGCGGCTGGACATCGACCCGGAGACCATCACCTGGAACCGCGTGGTGGACGTGTGCGACCGGACCCTCCGGGAGATCATGATCGGCTTCAATGACGATAAGCTCAGGGACGGTTCGCCAAGCCCCATCTTCCCCCGCAAGACCGGTTACGATATCACCGTCGCCAGCGAGCTGATGGCCATTCTGGCCCTGTCCACCAGCCTCAGGGACCTGCGGGAGCGGGTCGGCAAGGTCGTGGTTGCGCTGGATAAGAAAGGGAACCCGGTCAACCTGGAGGACCTGGGCGTCGCCGGGGCGGTGACGGTCCTTCTCAAGGACGCGCTGATGCCCAACCTGATGCAGACCCTCGAGGGGCAGCCGGCCTTCGTGCACGCCGGGCCGTTCGCCAATATCGCCCACGGCAACTCCTCCATCATCGCCGACCTGATCGCGGTCAAGCTGGCCGACTACGTGGTCACCGAGAGCGGCTTTGGTGCCGACATCGGTATGGAGAAGTTCTTCGACATCAAGTGCCGCTACTCCGGCCTGATCCCGAACGTGGTGGTATTGGTGGCGACGGTGCGGGCCCTCAAGATGCACGGCGGCGGTCCCAAGGTCGCGCCGGGCGCGCCGCTGGACAAGGCCTACACCGAGGAGAATCTGGAGCTTCTGGAGGCGGGTCTCTGCAACCTGGGTGCGCACATCAAGAACGCCCTGCGCTTTGGGATCCCGGTGGTCGTGGCCGTGAACCAGTTCAAGACCGACACCGACGCCGAGTTGGAGATGGTCCGCGAGTACGCGGTCGCTCAGGGGGCGGAGGGCGCGGTGGTCACCAACCACTGGGCCGAGGGCGGCGACGGCGCGGCCAAGTTGGCGGAGGCGGTGGTTGCGGCCTGCGAGAAACCCAGCAACTTCCAGTTCCTCTACCCGCTGGAGTGGTCTATCAAAGAAAAGATCGAGCATATCGCCAAGACGATCTATGGCGCAGCCGCGGTGACCTACGAGCCGTTGGCGGACAAGCAGATCGCCACCTATGAGCGGGCGGGCTTCGGCAGCCTGCCCATCTGCATGGCCAAGACCCACCTCAGCCTCAGCCACGACCCGATGCTCAAGGGCGCGCCGACGGGGTTCACGATGCCGGTGCGGGAGGTCCGGGCCAGCGTCGGCGCGGGCTTCATCTACCCGCTGATCGGGAAGATGAGTACTATGCCCGGCCTGGCGACCCACCCGGCCTATATGGATATCGACATTGACTTGGAGACGGGCAAGATCGTGGGCCTGTTCTAGTCCGTTGTGTAATAGAAAGGAGTAAGGGGTTATGGAAAAGATCGTGCTGGATGTGCCTAACCTCTGGGCCGACCATCACACTCTCCAGGTGCGCGACGCGCTGGTCAACCTAGGGGGCGTGGAGGATGTGTATGTCAGTTCGGCTTGGAAACAGGTCCTGGTGGTCTACGATGCGGCTAAGATCGACCAGGGGGCCATCGAGAAGGCGCTGGCCGGGGCCGGCTATCCGGTGGGCGAGGGGGGGGCGCCGGTGCTGGCCCAGCCCACCGAGAAGCGCCGCGACCCGAAGTGGGATGTGTTGGGTTTCCGGATGACCGAGACCAACCGGGCGGACGTGGAGATGTCCGGCGACTTCCGGAAGTGGTAGTCAGGATGAGGTGAGATATGGCAAAGAAGAAAATGCGAACACCTGAGGAGGCCTCCAGGGACCAAGCGGCTGCGGCGCTTCTGGAACGGGCGTACCGGCTGGAGATAGAGACCTCCTTTTCGCGAGCCGACGAGATCGTCCCGTGCCCCATCGGGGCGGAGGGCCTCTGCTGCAAGAACTGCGCGATGGGTCCCTGCCGGCTGGTGGGCAAGACCGATCGGGGCGTCTGCGGGGCGACCATCGCCACGGTGGTGGCCCGCAACTTCTGCCGCGCCGTGGCGGTGGGGGCAGCATCCCACTCCGACCATGGCCGCGATCTGGCCTACACCCTGCTGGGGGCGGCCGAGGGGCACGCACCCGACTACAAGATCCGCGACCCTTTCAAGCTGCTGGAGGTGGCGGGCTATCTGGGCGTCAAGACCGACGGGCGGCCGCTGGAGGAGGTGGCGCGCGACGTGGCCCTGGCGGCTTTGGGGGAGTTCGGCCGCGTTCAGGGGGAACTCCTCTATGTGAAGCGGGCCCCGCCCAAGCGACAGGAGATCTGGCGGAAGCTGGGTATCTCCCCCCGCAGCATCGACCGGGAGGTGGTGGATCTTCTCCACCGGACCCACATCGGCAACGACCAGGACGCCGAGCACCTGCTGGACCAAGCGATGCGCTGCGCGCTGTCCGACGGCTGGGGCGGCTCGATGCTGGCCACCGACATCTCCGATATTCTCTTCGGCACCCCCGCGCCGGTCCGCTCTGAGGCCAACCTGGGGGTGCTTCGCGAGGACCAGGTCAACATCATCATCCACGGCCACGAGCCGACTCTTTCGGAGATGATCGTCGCCGCAGCGCAGGACCCCGAACTGATCGAGTACGCCAAGAGCAAGGGGGCCGCAGGCATCAACCTGGCCGGCATCTGCTGCACCGCCAACGAGACGCTGATGCGGGAGGGAATCCCGCTGGCAGGCAACTTTTTGCAGCAGGAACTGGCGATCCTCACCGGCGCGGTCGAGGCGATGGTGGTGGACGTCCAGTGCATCTTCCAGGGGCTGGTGCCTGTGGCAGACCAGTTCCACACCGAGCTGATCACCACCTCGCCCAAGGTGAAGATCACCGGCGCCACCCACATCCAGTTCGACGAATCCCGGGCGCTGGAGATCGCCAAGGAGATCGTCCGTCGGGCCATCGACCGGTTCCCCGATCGGAAAGAGACCTTCATCCCCGAGATCCGCAGTCCGCTGGTGCCTGGCTTCTCCCACGAGTACATCGACTACGCCCTGGGCGGCCTCTACCGGGGCTCTCTGCGCCCGCTCAACGACGCCATCATCGCAGGGCGCATCCGGGGCGTGGTGGCCAACATCGGCTGCAACAACGCCCGCATATGCCATGACGAGCTCCATCGCTACGTGGTAACCGAGTTCATCAAGAACGACGTGCTGGTGGTGGAGACCGGCTGCGGGGCCATTGCCAGCGCCAAGCAGGGGTATATGACGCCCGAGACGGCGCTGGAGCTGGCCGGCCCGGGGCTGCGGGAGGTCTGCGAGGCGGTCGGTATCCCGCCGGTGCTCCACCTGGGCTCCTGCGTCGATAACTCCCGCATCCTCACCGTCCTGGCCCAGATGGCCACCGAGGGCGGTCTGGGGGAGGACATCGCCGATATCCCCGCCGTCGGGATGGCGCCGGAGTGGATGAGTGAGAAGGCCCTGTCCATCGCTACCTACTGCGTGGCCTCCGGGGCCTACGTCATCCTAGGCGGCAGCAGCGGCCCCGTCTCCGGCAGTGAGACCGTGCTCCAGATGATGAGCGAGGGGTGGGAAAAGAAGGTCGGCGGCCGGCTGGAGTTCGTCGAGGAGGGGGAGGAGATCGTCCGCCGGGCGCTGGCCCACATCGACAAGAAGCGGGCCGACCTGGGCCTGGCCGAATACGACCCCTCCAAGTGGGGCATGAGCGGCGACTGGCGGATACCGGAGATCCTGGGTCTCCCGCTGGAGGAGCGGATCGAGGCGGTCTACGGGAAAGCAGGAAAGTAGGGAGGTGAGGGAACATGTCACGATATATTGCCACACGAGCCATCCGCGGCGCCAACGGTCTCGTGGCGGAGGCGGACGCGCTGCTTCAAGAAGTCATTGCCGAGAAAGGGGCCGATACCCCTGTGGCATTCCCCAACACCGCCTACTATCTGCCGGTGACCCTGGGGATGCTGGGACACGAAGTGACCAATCTGAGCGACCTGGTGCCGGTGGTGGACCACGCCAAGAAACTCCTGCACCCCCTGCCGGATGAGAGCCTGTGGACCCCCTACCTGGGGGAGACGCTGGACGCGGGGATGGCGACCCTCCTGGCGGCAGAGGTCATCGAGGGGATTCGCTTCGCGCTGGGCGAGCAGCCGGAGCCGTATCCGGGCCTCCAACTGGCCGGCGCTACGCAGTACTCGGGCCTGGAGGACGGCCACCTCAACGGACCCATCGACGACATCCAGTTGCGCTCCTGGGGCATCCAGTTGGTGGACGGGCGGATGCCGGGCTTCGCCGCCATCGTGGGCGCGGCCCGCACCAACGAGGCCGCCGTCTCCATAGTGCGGGAGCTCCAGCGGCGGAACATCCTGACCTTTCTCTGCGGCAACGTCAACGGGCGTTCCATCATCGATCAGTTGCACGAGGAGGGGGTGGAGATGGGGTACGATACCTACATCGTCCCCTTCGGTCGTGATACCATCTCCGCCATCTACCCCATGGGCTTCGCCACCCGTTCGGCGCTGACCTTCGGCGGCCTGAAGCCGGGTCAGTGGCGGGACATCCTCCTCTACAACAAGTTCCGCGTCTTCGCCTTCGTCCTCGCCCTGGGCGAGGTGGATGACCTGAAGTACGCCGCTGCCGCCGGGGCCATCTCCTACGGCTTTCCCACCATCGCCGACACCGTTATCCCCGAGATCCTCCCCACCGGCGTCACCCGGTACGAGCACGTCATCTCGATGCCCTGGAACGAGATCGACGCCGAGACGGAGGAGGAGCGGGCCGCCAAGCTGGTCCAGCGGGCCATCGAGGTGCGGGGCGTCAAGGTGAAGATCACCGAGGTGCCGGTTCCGGTCCCCTACGGCTCTGCCTTCGAGGGGGAGGTGGTCCGCCGGGCCGATATGCGGATCGAGTTCGGCGGCAAGTACAGCCGGGCCTTCGAGTACCTGCGCATGGTGCCGATGGACCAGGTGGAGGACGGCAAGATCGAGGTCATCGGGCCAGGTATCGACGGGGTGGAGGTCGGCGGCGCGATGGATATGGGGATCCTGGTGGAGGTGGCCGGCCGGAAGATGCAGGAGGACTTCGAGCCGGTGCTGGAGCGGCAGATCCACTACTTCGTCAACGGTGCCTCCGGCGTCCAGCACATCGGCCAGCGGGACATCGCCTGGATCCGCATCTCCAAGACAGCAGCGGAGAAGGGGTTCAACCTCAAGCACTTCGGCGAGATCCTCTACGCCCGACTCCACGCCGACTTCGGCGCCATCGTGGATAAGGTGCAGGTGAAGATCATCACCGACCCCGAGCTCCACGCCGAGTGGCTGGAGAAGGCGCGGCAGGCGTATGAGCGCCGCAACCGGAGGTTGGCCGACCTGACCGACGAAGCGGTGGACACCTTCTACTCCTGCATCCTCTGCCAGTCCTTCGCCCCTACTCACGTGTGCGTGGTCAGCCCGCAGCGGTTGGGGTTGTGCGGGGCGTATAACTGGCTGGACTGCAAGGCTTCCTACGAGATCAACCCCACCGGCCCCAACCAGCCGATCCCCAAGGGACAGTGCCTGGACCCCGAAAAAGGGTACTTCACGGGGGTCAACGAGTATGCCCACGTGGCCTCCCAGGGCACGGTGGAGACCGTCTCGATGTACTCGATCATGGAGAATCCCATGACCGCCTGCGGCTGCTTCGAGTGCATCGTCATGGTCATCCCCGAGACCAACGGGGTGATGGTCGTCAGCCGGGAGGATCCGAGCATGACCCCGGCCGGGATGACCTTCTCGACCCTGGCGGGTATGGCCGGTGGCGGCCTGCAGACCCCGGGGATCATGGGGGTGGGCAAGTTCTACCTGACCAGCCCCCGGTTCATCTCCGCCGATGGCGGCTTCAAGCGGGTGGTCTGGATGTCATCCTTCCTCAAGCAGACGATGGCCGAGGAGTTCAAGGCGGTCTGCGAGCGGGAGGGCGATCCGGACCTGATGGACAAGATCGCCGACGAGACGGTCTGCACGGATGTCGAGGGGCTGCTCCAGTTCCTGGAGGAGAAGGGTCATCCGGCTCTGAGTATGCCGCCCATATTCTAGCGCTGCCGACCGGCGGCGGAGAAAGGTGGCAGGGAGACGGAGAGGGGGGCCGTCGCTGCCCGGCGGCGGTCCCCCTGCCGGGTCTGGCAAGGAGAAACGTCACGTCGGGAAGCGAGAGCCATCACTTGACATATGTACCGGTTTGGGCTACGCTCAGAAGCAGCCTGGGCCTGGATGTCGTTACGGTCCCTCGTCTGTGAGGGGCGAAACCCCAAGTAGCGTGTGTGAAGGAGGTCGTTCCCATGCCCGTTGAGATACCTGTGGAGAAATGGTCTGGAAGGGTGCTGGAGGTGACGCTGGGGGCCACCGCCGAGGAGGGCGGCACCCGCAGCCGCACCGTGACCGTCGGCGGTGAGACCACGCTGCCCTTCCTTCACTTTGAGGGGGAAATCCCCCATCCGCCCTGCATAGCCATTGAGATCGCCGACCACCGGCCGGACGACTGGTCGCCGCTCCTGCTGGAGGCTTGGGGGGATGCAGTCGACGACCCGGCCACCTGGGCCAAAGCGGCCGAGGAGGCGGGGGCGGACCTGATCCTCCTGCAGTTGAGCCTGACCCGGGACGGCGATACGCCGACCACAGCCGAGGACGCTCAGGCGGTCACGCGGGCCGTGCTGGAGGCCACCGGTCTGCCGTTGTTAGTCTTTGGTCCCGGCCAGGTGGATGCCGACAACGAGCTGCTGGTGGCGGTGGCCGAGGAGGCGGCCGGGGAGCGGATCGTGTTGGGCATCTGCGAGGAGAAGAACTATCGCACCATCGTAGCGGCGGCGCTGGCCCACGGCCACCTGGTGAACGGCCGCACCGCGATGGATGTCAACCTGGCCAAGCAGTTGAACATCCTTATCTCCGATATGGGGTTGTCGCTGGATCGCATTCTGATGGACCCGACCACCGCCAGCCTGGGCTACGGGATCGAGTACGGCTACTCGGTGATGGAGCGGCTGCGCATCGCGGCCCTCCAGGGGGATAAGATGACGCAACTGCCTATGCTGGTCACCCCCGGCTACGAGGCCTGGCGACAGAAAGAGGCCAAGGTCGGTGAGGGGGTTCCCGAATCATGGGGGGATTGGCGCGAGCGGGCTGTCCTCTGGGAGACGCTGACGGCGACGACGCTGGTCGAATCGGGCGCCGACATCCTGGTTCTGCGCCATCCAGAGACGATGGAGCGGGTGAGGGCGTTCATCGAGCGTCTCGTGAAATAGGTTCAGGTTTCGGGTTTCAGGTTCGAGGTTCCGGGTTGGGCCTGGGGCCTTTGAAGCCTGAGACCCGCAGAATCTGGGAGCGAGTGAGGAGGAACAATGGCACTGACAGGGCTTCAGATTTACAAACTCCTGCCGCAGACCAACTGCAAGGAGTGCGGCTTTCCCACCTGTCTGGCTTTTGCGATGAAGCTGGCGGCGAAGCAGGCGGAGCTGGCGGCCTGCCCCTACGTCTCCGAGGAGGCGAAGGCGCAACTGGCGGCCGCGGCCGCGCCGCCCATCCGGTTGGTCACCGTCGAGGGGCCGGGCCACAAGGTGGAGGTGGGCAACGAGACCGTCCTCTTCCGCCACGAGAAGACCTTCTACCACAAGCCGGGTCTCTTCGTGCGTGTGAAGGACACCCTCCCCGTCGGGGAGATCAAGGCAGCGGTGGGGGAGGCGATGGGGTACGCGGTGGAGTACGTCGGGATGAATCTGTTCCTGGACGGCATGGCCGTGGAGGCGGCCTCCGGGGATGCCGACACCTTCGCCGCGGCGGTGAAGGCCGTCCGGGAAGCGACCGATCGGCCTCTTATCCTCATTGCCTCCGACCCCGGCCTCCTCAAAGCCGGGCTGGCCGCCGCCGACGGCGTGCGACCTCTCCTCTACACCGCCACCGCGGAGAACTGGGAGGAGGTCGCCGGGCTGGCCAAGGAGGCCAACGCGCCCGTCGCGGTCCGGGCGGATTCCCTGGACGAACTGGCCGAGTTGACGGAGAAGATCAAGGCGGCTGGCATACAGGATATGGTGCTGGATCCGGGCGTGCGGGACCCGGCCGACACCCTAGTTGTGCTGACCCAGTTGCGACGGTTGGCCCTGAAGAAGAACTTCCGCCCGTTGGGCTACCCGATCATCGCCTTCCCTGGCGAAGGGGCATCCGACGGGATCGAAGAGGCCCAATTGGCC
>DQUX01000357.1 GCA_015662065.1 Anaerolineales bacterium
ATTCCCAACCTGCTGGTCAACGGCTCCTCGGGGATCGCGGTGGGGATGGCCACCTCGATCCCCCCCCACAACCTGGGCGAGGTCTGCGACGCCCTTGTCTTCCTGATCGACCAATGGGATGAGCGGGGTGAGGTGTCGGTGGAGGACCTGATGCAGCACATCCGGGGGCCGGACTTTCCCACCGGCGGCGTCATCCTGGGGGGGGAGGGGATCGCCTATGCGTACGCCACCGGCCGGGGGCGGGTCGTGGTGCGGGCGCTGACCCACGTCGAGGAGATGGCCGGCAATCGTCACCGCATCGTCATCACCGAGCTCCCCTACCAGGTCAACAAGAGCAACCTTCTGGAACGCATCGCCTCGTTGGTGCGCAACGGTCGGCTGGAGGAGATCGCCGATCTGCGAGATGAGTCGGACCGGCGGGGGATGAGCGTTGTCGTCGAACTGAAGCGGGGGGCGCAGCCGCGGAAGGTGCTCAACCGCCTGTTCAAGTACACCCCTCTCCAGTCCACCTTCAGCGTCCAGTTGCTGGCCCTGGTGGAGGGGGAGCCCCGTCTGCTGAGCCTGAAGCGGGCGCTGGAGGTATATGTGGAGCACCGGCGGGAGGTGATCGTCCGCCGGAGCCGGTACGATCTGAAAAAGGCGCAGGCCCGCGCCCATGTGCTGGAGGGGCTGAAGATCGCCCTGGATCACCTGGACGCCGTCATCGCCACCATCCGCCAATCCCCCGACGCCGAGACTGCCCGCACGCGGCTGATGGAGCGGTTCGACCTGACCCAGGTACAGGCTCAGGCGATCCTGGATATGCAACTGCGTCGCCTGGCGGCCCTGGAGCGGCAGAGGATCGACCAGGAATATGAGGAGCTTATCCGCCGCATCGCCTATCTGGAGGACCTCCTGGCCTCCCCCCGCCAGGTCCTGGCCTTGGTCCGGGCCGAGCTGGAGGAGTTGAAAGCGACCTATGGGGACCGACGCCGCACCCGCATCGTCCGGGGGGTAGATGCGACCTTTGACGAGGAGGACCTGGTCGCCGAGGAGGAGGTGCTCATCTCCATCACCCGCCGGGGCTACGTGAAGCGGGTGCCGGTGGGGGCCTACCGCGCCCAGGCCCGGGGCGGGCGGGGGGTGCGCGGGATGGCGACACGGGAGGAGGATGTCGTCCTCTATCTCTTCGCCGCCCGCACTCTCGACCCCATCCTCTTCTTCACCAACCGGGGGAAGGTCTACCAGGAGCGGGCCTACCAGATCCCGGCCGCCGATCGGACCGCCCGGGGGGTCCTTCTGGCGAGCATCCTCCCGCTGGATGCGGACGAGCGGGTGACGGCCGCCGTGCCGGTATCGGATTTCGGGCAGGCCCGGTTCCTGACGATGGTCACCGTGGGGGGGCGGGTCAAGCGGACGCCGCTTTCCGAGTTCGCCAGCGTCCGGCCCAGCGGGCTGATCGCGCTGAAGCTGGAGGAGGGGGATGAGCTGGGATGGGTGCGGCTGACCCCCGGTGACGCCGAGTTGATCCTGGTGACGGAGCAGGGGCAGGCGCTCCGCTTCGCCGAGGAGGAGGCCCGCCCGATGGGCCGGGCCGCCGGCGGCGTGAACGGCATCCGGCTGAAGGGGGGCGATCAGGTCGCCAGTGCCGAGGTGGTGGTGCCGGAGAGGGACCTGCTGGTGGTGACCGAGCGGGGGTACGGGAAGCGGACCCCACTGGCTGAGTTCCCCCGCCGGGGGCGGTACGGCAAGGGGGTCCGCTGCATCGGCGGCAAGCCCCAGGTCCGGGGCCGGATCGCCGCCGCTCGGGTCGTCGGTCCCGAAGATGAGGTCACCTTCATCTCCACGGAGGGGATGGCGCTGCGCGCCCCGGTGGGGGCGATCCCTCAGATGGGCCGGACGGCCCGGGGGGCGAAGGTGATGGACCTGAAGAAGGGGGACCGGATGGCGTCGGTGGCGGTGTTGGGGGGGGAG
>DQUX01000101.1 GCA_015662065.1 Anaerolineales bacterium
GCCCGGCGCGCGGCCCGCCGCTCCGCCCCCCGGAGGCGGTCCAGCACTGTGCGGGCCTCGATATGCAAGGCCCGGGCGATCTTCTGGGCATAGGTCTCCCGCTCCACCGGATCGGCCACGTCCCGCAGGAGGGGGAGCATAGCCTCCACCACCCGTGCCCGCTCCTTGGCGTCCTCCAGGTTGGCCTCGGCCAGCAACATCTGCAGGTAGAACTCCACGACCGGCGCCGCCTCCTCCACCAGCGCGGCCCACCGGTCCGGGTCGCTGCGGATCAGGTCGTCGGGGTCGTAGCCCGGGGGGAGGCTGAGGATGCGGATCTCGGCCCCTAGCCGGCCCTCGAAACCCACCAGCCCCCGGGGGTCGAACACCGGCTCCCACTCCCGATCCAGGGCCTCCCGGGCCACCTCCAGCCCGCGCAGCGTGGCCTGCACCCCGGCGGCGTCGGGGTCGAGGGCCAGGATAAAGCGGCGGGTGTGCCGCTTCAGTTGTCGGATCTGAGGCTCGGTGAGGGCGGTCCCCATCTGGGCCACCACGTTGCGGAAGCCCGCCTGGTGGGCCTGCATCACGTCCATATATCCCTCGACGATGACCGCCCGGTCCTCTTGCCGGATCGCCTGTCGGGCCAGGTCGAGCCCGAAGAGGGTGCGGCTCTTGTCGAAGAGGGGGGTTTGGGGGGAGTTGATGTATTTGGGGACCCCCTCCGGGTTCAGGGTACGGGCGCCGAAGCCGGTGGGCCGCCCCCGGACGTCTCGGATCGGGATCATCAGCCGGCCGCGGAAGCGGTCGTAAGCGGTGCCGTCCTCCCGTTCGACCAGGAGGCCAGCGCGGGTCAGCTCCTCCGGGGTGAAGCCCCGGCCGGTCAGGTGGGCGCGGAGGTTCTCCCATCCGGGAAGGCTGTATCCCAGTTGGAACCGCTCGATCGTCTCCTCGGAGAGGCCCCGGCGGGAGAGATATTCCCGGGCGGGGCCGGCCTGGGGGGCGTGGCGCAGGAGGTGGTGGTAATAAAGGACGGCTTCTGCCACCGCTGCCCGCAGCCGGTCTGCCTCCTCCTCGGCCTGGGCCTGGGCGGGGGTCCGGGGGGTAAGCTCCACCCCCGCCCGCCGGGCCAGTTCCTCCAGCGCGGTGCGGAAGTCCCACCCCTCCTGCTTCATCACGAAGGAGAAAACGTCCCCTCCCTCCCCGCAGGCCCCGAAGCAGTGCCAGCGCTGGCTTTCCGGGAAGATATAAAAGGAAGGTGTCTTCTCGCTGTGGAAGGGGCAGAGCGCCTTGAAGTTTCGTCCCGCTTTCTGAAGCGGGACGTAGGAGCCAACGACTTCTACGATGTCTAACCGCTCCTTGATCTCGTCAACGACGCTCATCCTCCCGACCCTGTTCCCGTGTCTGCTCATCGGTATTGTACCCGAGGGTGGCGAAGGTGGCAAGTGAGGGAATACGCCGGGTTTGACAGATTGTTCCTTTCAATGTATACTCATTTCACCATAGGCCGAACACCGCTGTTGGCAATTCTATCTGCCGGAGTGGCGGAGAAGGCAGACGCGGCGCACTCAAAATGCGTTGCCCGAGAGGGCGTGTGGGTTCGAATCCCACCTCCGGCACCTCACGCACAACCGCCTTTCGCGAATGGGGCCCGCTCCGGTGGCCCCGTTGTTCTGTGAGGGAGGGATGCGCAGAGTCCTGCTATTGGCACTGGTGGGGCTGGCCGCCGGGGTGGCCCTCGGGCTGCTCGTCGGTTGGGTCCTCTGGCCGGTCCAGTACACCAACACCGCCCCTGTCCAGCTCCGCCAGGACTACCGGGACGACTACATCCTGATGGTCGCCGCAGCCTACCAGGTGGAAGGGGACCTGGAGGCCGCCCGGACGCGGCTGGCCCTGCTGGACCCCGAACGGCCGGCCCGTCATGTGGTGGAGCTGGCGGAGCAACTGATCGCCGAGGGGGGCCGACCAGGGGACATCGCAGCGCTGGCCCACTTGGCCGACGCGCTGGGGGAAGCGACCCCCTCAATGGCCCCCTACCTGGAGGGACGGCGATGAACCGTCGGGCGGGGTCCCTGGCGGTGGCGGCAGGGACCGTCCTCGGCCTGGTCCTGGGCCTGACCTATACCTGGCTCATCGACCCGGTGGAGCTCTACAACACCGTCCCGGCCCTCCTGCGGGATGACTACCGGCATGAGTGGATTCGCCTGGCGGCGCTGGGGTACGCCGCCGATGGGGACCTGGACCGGGCGCAGGCCCGGCTGGAGAGCCTGGAGGAGGGGGACGTGCAGGTGGCGCTGGCGGCCCTCATCGAGACCTACGCCGTTCAGGGCCGACCGGCGGAGACGATGCGAGCGCTGAGCGAACTCGCCCAGGAGATGGGGGTGGACACCCCCGCTATGCTGGTCTACCTGGGCCCTCC
>DQUX01000076.1 GCA_015662065.1 Anaerolineales bacterium
AGCGCCGCTCCGCAGACGGCCCAGCCGCCGCCCCCCCCCGCCTCCCCGGCCAGGGCCGCGAGAACCGCCGCGACCAGCATCAGCGTCACCAATGGCTCGCTGAAGAAGGTTTTACTGTAGACCCACAGCGGCGTCGCCAAAGCCGTGATCAGCGCGGTTGCGACAGCCGCTTCCCGTCCGTAGTCCAGTCGCCGAGCCAGACGGTAGAGGAGGCCCCCCGCCAGTGCCAGCACCAGAGGATTCAGAAGAGCGACCGCTGCTCGAGTGACAAAGCCCTCCGTCCCCCAGCCGGTCAGCCGGTAGACCCGGCGGCCCAGCAGGTAGAGGGATGCGGCCAACAACGGCTGGCCTGCGCCGTACTGGGCGTAATAGCGCCCGTCGGCCCCCCAAGCCCCGTAGGGCCCGCCGCCGCGCAACCGCTCGGGGGGAATGGGCTCGCCGAAGGGGTCCACCACGACCGCGTCGGGGGGAGGGGACGGAATGGCGAAACCCCGCCCCTCCACGAGGGCGCGGGTCACCTGGTAGATCGTCTCCCCGTCGCCACTGCCGATGCGCAGCGAGGCCAATAGGAGATAGAGGGAGAAGAGCAGCAGGACGACAAGGGTTGTGGCCCAGCGGTTGCTCATATGACCACTGAAATACTGCAACACTGAACACGCTGTTCGGCGGGGGGTGAGGCGGCCCCCGTTCACTCTGGCTGAGGAGCGATCGTGCTTTTCTTTCCCTGCCTCTTGCTTTCCTGCCCCTCTGCTGCCCGCTTCTTCTCCCTCTGCCTTTTCCCCTCTCCGGCCTTCTCCAGCCCCTTAGCCAGCTCTTGCAGCCGCCTCAGCACGCGAGCGTGGACCGTGCCTTTGGGAAATTTCCCCTTCCCACTCCGCTCCCCCGCCGGCACTCCGGTGAGAAGCTCGATCCCCTCGTCCACGGTGGCGATGGAGTAGATGTGGAACTTCCCCTCGGCCACTGCGCGGACCACCTCCTCACGCAGCATAAGGTTGTGCCGGTTGGCGGCGGGGATGATGACCCCCTGGTCGCCCGTGAGGCCCCGCTCCTGGCAGATCTGGAAGAACCCTTCGATCTTATGGGTCACTCCCCCCACCGGCTGCACCTGTCCCTGCTGGTCCACCGACCCGGTGACGGCGATCCCCTGCCGGATCGGGAGGCCGGAGAGGCTGGAGAGGAGGGCGTACAGCTCCGCCAGGGAGGCGCTATCTCCGTGGATCTCGTCGTAGGTCTGCTCGAAGCTGAGGCTGGCGGAGAGGGTGAGGGGTCGCTCCCCGGCGTACTGCCCCCCCAGGTAGCCGGCCAGGGTCAGCACCCCCTTGCCGTGGGTGGGACCGCTCAGCTTCACCTCCCGCTGAATGTCCACCACGCCGCTGCGGCCCACGTAGGTGCGGGCGGTGATGCGGGTGGGCCGCCCGAAGATGTGGTCGCCCACCGCGTTGAGGGCCAGGCCGTTGACCTGCCCCACCATCTCCCCCTCGGTGGCGATCAGGAGCGTCCCCTCAGCAATCGCCCGCTGGACCTCCTCCTCGACCCGGTTGGCCCGGTAGGTCCGCTCGGCGATGGCCCGTTCTACATCCTCGGCAGTCACCACCTCACGCCCTGCCTGCCCGGCCCAATAATCAGCCTCCCGCAGGAGATCGGTGACCTCCCCGAAGCGGATGGAGAGCCGACGCTGGTCCTCGGCCAGCCGAGAGCCGTGCTCCACCACCCGGGCCACGCCGGTCCGGTCGAACGGCCGCAGCCCCTCCTCCTCGCAGCGGGTGTGGATGAAGAGGGCGTAGAGATGCTCGGTCTCCGGAGTGCGTTCCATATCGGTGGAGAAATCGGCCTTGACCTTGAAGAGCTTGCGGAAGTCCTCGTCGACCCCATAGAGGTAGTAGTAGAGGGCGGGGCTGCCCATCAGCACCACCTTCACATCCAGCGGGATCGGCTCGGGGTTCAGCGTGACCACGGAGACCAGGGCCGCCCCTCGCTCCTCCAGGGGGATGACGCCGTCCGTCAGGGCCCGTTTGAGGGCTTGCCAGGCCCGGGGATCGGCCAGCACATCCCGCGCCCGCAGCACCAGGTAGCCGCCGTTGGCCCGGTGGAGAGCGCCGGCCCGGAGCTTGGTGAAGTCGGTGACGGCGGTCCCAAACCGCATCTCGTGCTCGATCCGTCCCATCAGATTGGTGTAGATGGGGTTGGGCTCCACCACGACCGGCGCGCCCTGCTGCTCGCTGTTGTTTACCAGTAGGTTGACCAGGTACCGCTGGAAGGGGCTGACGGGGACCGGTTCCGCCTCGGGGGAGGGCGGCTCTTCCTGCTTGAACTCCTCCACCCGCTCCACGACGTCGGCCCGGACCTCCTCCAGGTACTCGCCGACCTCTTCCTGGTCGGCATATCGGGCCTCCAGTTCATCCACCGCGTGCCCCACGGTGTAGGCCGCCACCTCTCGATCGAGCTGTCGCACCTCCTCCCGCGCCTCCCGCTCCCGCTCCCGCAGGCGACGGAGGGTTGCTTCCACAGTCCCTTCCAGTTGCCGATGGACCGCCGCCAGCCGTTCCTGTTCCTCGACGGGGAGCTGCTGGAAGACCTCCGGCGGGATCGGTTGACCGTCCTTCACCGGCACCAGCGCCAGCCCGGCGGCGGCGCGCAGGACGGTGAACCCCTGCTTCCGGGCCTCTGCCTCCAGTTCCTTCAGCAGGCTCTCCTGGGCAGCCTGAAAGTCTTGTTCGATGCGGCTGCGGGCCTGCCGGTAGCTCTCCGCCTCAAAGGCGCGGGGGATGGCTTGGCGGAGCTCCGCCACCAGCGCGGCCATGTCATCTCGGAAACGGGCCCCCATCCCGGGTGGCAACCGGATGGCGCGGGGTTGGCGGGGCTGGCGGAAGTTGTGGACGTAGACCCAGTCGTCGGGGGTGGGCTGCTGAGCTGCCCGTTGGGCCAGAAAGCGTTGGATGGTGGTAGTGCGCCCCGTCCCCCCTGGCCCCAGCACGAAGATATTGTAGCCGGGGCCCGCGATATCCAGGCCGAACTCGATGGCCTGTGTGGCGCGGGGCTGGCCGATGATCTCCGGGGTGAGGGAGAGTTCGGCGGTGGTTTCAAAAGGGAAGGCCGCCGGATCGCAGGTACGGCGAAGCCGGTCGGGCGAGAGTTCCTGGGTCATCGTCGGCTCTCCCGTGGATGGCGGGCCAGGCAACGCCTGGCCCCGCCTCTACCGCCCCAGGTGCATCGGCATCACTACGTGGATGAAATCCTCCTCCCCCACCGGCCGAAGCACACCAGGGCTGGAGGAAGAGGTGGTGTCCAGCGCCACCTGGGGGGTACCGAGCACAGACAGCACGTCGATCAGATACTTGACGTTGAAGGCGATCTCGATGGGCTCCCCCTCGACGCTGGCGTCCAACTGGGTCACGTCGTCCCCTGTCTCGGCGGAGGTGGCGGAGACCACCAGCCGCCCCGGTTCCAGATCCGTCCCCAGATGGACGTGGAACTGGACGATGTGGGCGCCGTCGCGGGCGAAGATCTGGGCGGTCCGGCAGGCCTTCAACAGATCGGCGGTCCCCACCACGGTGCGTGTGTTCCGGTCACGGGGGATGATCTGGCGGTAGTCCGGGAAATTGCCGGGGATCAGCTGGGAGACCAGGACCACGTCGGTCAGTTGGAAGAGGATGCGGTTGTGGTCGGGGGTGACGGTGGTCAGCACGGGCTCCTCCTGGTCGGCGCAAATGCGGCCCAGCTCCACCATCGCCCGGGCGGGGACGATGACGCTGAAGGGCTCGCCGACCGGTTCCGGGAGGGGCACGCTGCGCACCGAGAGCCGGTAGCCATCGGCCGCCGCCAGGGTCACCCGATCCTCCTCGAACTGGACCAGCACGCCGGTGAGGATGGGGCGAGCCTCGTCGGTGGCGGCGGCGAAGGCCACCTGGGCGATGGCGGTGCGCAGAGCTTCCGCGTCCAGCCGGACCCCTCCCTCTCCCTCCGGCATAGGGATAGGCGGGAACTCCACCGCGTCCATCCCCTTGATGTTGGCCTCGCTTCGGCCGCAGCGGAGGTTGAGGGTCATCGTCCGCACCACCCCCTCCATATCCACCCGGTCGGGCGGAAGGGCGTTGACCAGGTCGATGAAGGTGCGGGCGGGAACGGCGATGGTCCCTTCCTCTTCGACGCGGGCACCGATCCAGCAGTTGATGCCGATCTCGAGGTTGGTGGCCGAGAGGCGCAGCCGCCCCCCATCGGTGGCCAGAAGGACGTGGCTCAGGATGGGGAGGGTGGAGCGGGGCGATACCGCCCGCCCGACGATGCTCAACCCCTTGGCCAGGTTCTCTTGCAGGCAGGAGACTTTCATCAGCGATCCTCCTCCGGAGGTGGGTTTGACGTCTACCAAATGAGTATACACCACTCTCGACGGGGGGACAAGCGGAAGGCTGGGCTGAGTGTGCTTCAGCCCGGGGGCACGTTCGCCCGGCTTGAACGCCCTTCGATTCCGTCCTTCGGCTGTACCCTTCGACTTCGCCCTTCGACTTCGTTCGCTTCGCCCACTCCGCTCAGGACGGCGTCCGCTTCGCCCACTCCGCTCAGTGGCGACTTGTGTGGCCTGAGCGGAGGCCCCGAGCCGCGCGAGGGGCCGCAGTCGAAGGCCGTCCGCCATCAGGCCTCCGCTTCGCCCACTCCGCT
>DQUX01000023.1 GCA_015662065.1 Anaerolineales bacterium
TATACTCCAGTTCGGCGTAGGAGAACCCTTCCTCCTTGGTCAAAAAGAGGCTCCCCTGGACACGAACACCGAGACAATGGGACAAGAAGGGGACCTCGTTTATCCGGACGAGGAGATCGTTGAACCGGAGACCATCGACGCCATCTTCCCCTTGCACGGTGAGGGACACGGGGGGGAGGTATATGTTCACCTTGTACAGAAGGTACGGCCCCGGGGGGACACCGCCGAAGGCGGAGTGGCGGATCCACAGGCTCCATCTTAGCTCCGACCAGCTCCCGGTCAGTCCCAAGTAGCTGGACTTATAGCCAGGAATCACTGGATCCATCGTAAGCCTGCCTGACAGAGAGAGCCCTTCCCCGGTGAACTTCCATTTAAAGTAAAAGCTCCCCCAACCCGAGGCGGAGAAATCGGCCAAGGCAGAGAGGGTGCCCGCCACACCGAATAGGTCCCATCTCGTCCCTAACTCAAGCCGGCTCGATCTCAGCGCTGGTCCGGGGAGAAGGGAGATCTTCGCCTCCCACCTTCCGCTAAGCTCAGAATGGTTTATGAGTTCCGCGAAGCGGGCGATGAGCTGACGATCCGTTTCCGCGACGAATTGGAGCACCGTAGTGGTGCTGACCGTGACCCCATCCTCCTCCCATGCCACGAACCTAAACCCCGGTGCCGGTTCCGCCTCTAGCACCACCGTGGACCCCAGCGGGTAAAGGCCCTTTCCCAAGATGAATCCCGCGCCGGGGGGGTCCACCTGCACCACGATGGGGACCTTCGCCTCAGCCCAGCCCAGCATGGCCGGGACCATGACAGCTGCCACCAGCCTCATCAAGCGGCCCCCTATGTCACTCACCCCCCTTGCTGACGCCAGGATGACAGGTGGGCGGTGGTTCCAGCCAGCTGGGATCGCCCACCTTGATCCTGAGGAGGGTAGCGTCATCGGGATCTGTGTCCGCGGGTACGTAGGCACTGGCATCTGCGGGTATGGGACGGGAAAGGTCGTCAATCCCCCAGGCATGCATGAAATTCTCTAATATTTCCCCAATAGCCACTGAGTCGCTCATCCGCACGGTGAAGATCACGCCTAGATAGTCCCCAGGCTGGAGGGACAGGCCGGTGTACCAGTTGAGGATCCTGCTCCCTGGGAGGCTTATAGGCTCCAGCCGATAGATCAAGTCCCCCAGGTGTATCTCCGTCGATCCGGCCACATAGGAGAGGCCCTGGGGCAGTAGATCTTCCACCACGATGTCGTAAGCGGTGGAGTAACCCACGTTCTTCACGGTGAGGAGGAACTGGAAAGACGTCCCCGGCAGCAGCGACGGCGCTTTAGCGCAGCAGGGGGCGAAGTACACCCGCTTATCGGTGACCAAAGCAGGGATTCCTACCCGGATCCCTACCGAGTCGGAGTCCGGGTAGGAATCGCCTACGTCGTCGTTGTAGACCGGAATCACACCACCGGCCCCGTCGGTGCCGGAGACCTCGGCCAGGTTCTCCAGCACCGTCCCGGGTTGGACATCGGGCCGCACCCGTACCCGATACTCGGCGATCAGGGTGGCCCCGGGGGCCAACTCCACGGAGATATCGGCGTAGACGGCTCCGGTTGCCCCGTCCGGGATCCCCAGGGTCCCGGCTTGAGCTGGGGAATCGACGACATAGGTGCCTTCCCCGAAGGAGGTTTCATATTCCACGCCCGGCGGAAGTACATCCCTGAGGTCCACGTGGTAAGCGGTCCCCAGCCCCACGTTGTGGACCACCACCCGGTAGACGATCACGTCCTCCGGGAGGACGATGCTCGTGGGCCAGATGGAGACCCCACCCCTGAGCACATCGACGATCTCCTTGTCCAGGGAAAGCCCCGGCTCGTGCACCCCGATCACCGCAAGGCCGGTGTCGTCGGGGTCGGGGTCGTCGGGATCGTCGTCGGAGGTATCTCCGATCTGGACATTCTCCGGCGGGATCGGGATCCCATAGCCGTCCTCCCCAGCCGCGGTGGCATAATTCTCAAGATCGATCCCTTGTCGGACGGCGCTGGTGACGTAGGCGTAGAAGTCCGCCACTAGCGTCCCGCCGCCGGAGATCTCCGCGGAGATATCGGCCACCAGGTGCCCGGTTGTCCCATCCGGGATCCCTAGGGAGCCGGAGGCAGCGGGGCTGTCCACAATGTAGACTCCGGCGGCGTAGTCCGTGTCGTACTCCAGTCCCGTCGGAAGCTCATCGGTGAGGTCCACATCGTAGGCCGTCCCCTCGCCCACGTTCCGGACGGTGAACCGGTAGTGGATCAGGTCCCCGGGCTCGACCGCGTCGGTGGGCCAGATGGATACACCGCCCCTGAGCACATCAACGATCTCCTTGTCCACCGAGAGGGCGGGAACGGCCGCGGCCACTTGGGAGACGGAGCTACAGTCGTCGGGGTCGTCGTCCTGGGGGACCTGAGAGCTGTTATCCGATGGGATGGGGGTCCCGTCGCCCTCTTCGCCGGTCGCACACATGGTGTTGGTGTAGACCAGCCCTTGGACCACGGCGCTCGTCACCACCGCCTGGAACTCCAGGGTCAAAGTCTCACCGGGGCCAAGCATGGCCGAGGTATCCCAAACGAGGTCCGGTCCAGGGACGCCCGCCGGGTCGGAGGTGTAGGACCCCGACGGCCAGGAGCCCTCCGTTGTCCCGGAGAGGTAGAGGAACTCGGCCGGGAGGTTGTCGGAGAAGTCCACGTCGTAGGCATTGGCCCCGCCCACGTTGGTGGCCTCAAGACGGTAGAGGATCACGTCCCCGGCCTCGATCGGCGCTCCCGGAGGCACGGGCACCCCGCCGCGCAGGACCTCGGCGGCCTCCTTCGCGGTGACCAGCGCCGGGCAGGGGCAGGCCTGAAGAACAGTCGCCTCGTTGTTCCCCTCATCGCACTCGCAGAGCGAGTCGTCTTCGTCCACTACCATACGGAACTCATGTAACTCCCCACACTTGAGGGACGGTGTGGTCCAGGTGAGCTCGACCGACTCCCCCACTCCGAGCGGGGGGACGGTCCATTGGTGGGCGAGGTGTCCATCTATGTACAGCCGTGCCTCAGCTTGAAGCGAGGCCTCCGTCCCGGAGTTTCCCACATTCAGGGCGACGGTGACCGACCCGTCTAAGTTGCAGGAGACCGCGAGGTGTTGCACCACCAGGTCGGGGTCGACAACCTCGAACCAGGCCGGGGAGGCGTTGTTCTCGCTGTCGCACTCACACAGGGAATCATCGGGATCGACCGTGGCGGCGACGGAGTAACTACCACAGGGGAGAACCTCGTTCAAGATGATCGTCATCTGTTGCGTCTCCCCAGGGGGTAGGGCAGGGAGAAGGGCCTCTCCTGTGGCATCGCCGGAGATCCGGACGGGGATATCTTGAGGTGTGGGCACACAACCCACGTTTTTCACAGTTACGGTGACGCTGCCCTGAGAGCAGGCATCGGGGACATGGGGCTCCACCGAGATGACCGCAAGATCAGCGATTCCCACCTGCTTGGCGACACACAGTGAATTGTTATCTCCGTTACATTCGCAGATCGTCCCACTGTGATCGGATTCGATAAGGAGGTAGAGGTCGCAGCCGGCCGCGGCGCAGAGATCCAGGGAGACGAGCTTATCGATGGAGAAAGTCTGCGTTCCACCGGCGGGGATGCTCGCTCCGGTGAAGGTCTCCTCCCACTGATAAACGATATCCCCGGTGCATCCGGCTTCGCTAAAAAGGGTGATTCTCCCCGGGATATCCCCGGAGAATGCGCCACAGCCTTCGTTCCCCAGGGTGACTGTCCCGGATATCCGCACCCGGCCATCCGCGGCACAGCTGATCTGGATTCCTTCTCCGTTCACTACGAGATCGGGGATGTCCACGGGCAGGTCCGAGCAAGCATCGTTGTTTGTCCCCTCGCACTCGCAGATCTGGTCACCCGGGTCGAGCTCCACCGCCAAGGCGGCGGTACAGTCTGCGGCTCCACAGATATCGGTGGAGATGGTGCGGCTGACCTCGAACGTCTGCGAGCCGCCGGCCGGGATCCGCACCCCGGTGAACGTCTCAGTCCACTGGTGGATGATGGCCCCGGAGCAGGAGGAGGCGTCGTAGATGGTGAACCTGACGGGGATGTCCTCAGTGAAGTCGGCCCCGCAGCCCAGGTTGGTCACGGTGACCGTCCCGGAGACGATGGCCTCCCCATCGTCGGAGCAAGCCAAGGAGAGGTCGGTAGAGTCAACCGTAAGATCGGGGAGGGTGATAGTGTAGCTTCGGGATTTGACGTTGTTGTCCTCCTTGCACTCGCATATATCGTCCCCGACGTCCAGGACGACGGTGAACCGGTAATCGCAAAACTGGCAAGTGACGGGCCAGTGATCGATGTAGATCGTGTGGCTCGAGCCGGGATTGATTGGCAGGGTCCCGCCGAAGTCGGCGGAGAAGTAGCCGCTGGACGTCCAGCCGGTGGTCGCTTCCGTGATGGTCAGCAAGAAGTCCTCGGTTATAGGGGCATCGCCGTTGTTACTCACCCTGATCTGGACGCGTCCGGAGTAGCCACCATCTGAGCCGCAGGTGAGGATGGGGGTGATGTCGCTGGAGGAGAGGGTGAGGTCGGGGATGGTGACGAGAGCGATGTCCTCGGCCCAGATCCCGGTCTCACACCCCTCCGGGGTGGTGGGGTCCCCGTCCGGGGTCCCGCAGCCCCAGGTGACCCGGACGGCGCTTGTGCGGTAGGAATCGGCACAGGTATCGGGCGGCCTGGTGAGATAAGCCTCGAGCTGGACTTGGGCCGAGTCCCCCGGCCCCAGGAGGCCGAGCTCCCAGGCGTAGGTATTCCCGCCGAGCTCGGTGGCCGCGGGGTTCGAAGAGACATAGACCAAGCTAGAACCCAAAGTGTATTCGATCCTCACCCACTCGGCGGTCCCGGAGCCGGCGTTGTTCACCGTGATCGTCCAGGTGACGGTGTTGTTTGGATCATGACAATCGAGCAGCGCTTCCTCGGGAAAGACGGAGACGGAGAGGCTTGGGAGGGCCGGGTCCAGCGGGGCGGTGGCCCAACCGCTTAGCTGTGAGGTCAGGCAACAGTCGTAGAAGTAGATGTCCACCGGGATGATCTCGCTTGTGGTGTAACAGGAGGCCTCTACCCGGAAGCGCAGCCTCGCCGACCCTCCAGGCGGGATGGGATCGCACAGGTTGATAGTGGTATCGGCTAGGTCATAGAAGGTGAGGGTCTGACCTGATATCTGGGGATCGGGGGCGGGGGAGAAGCCAGTGCCGCAATCGACCTCTGCCGAACCAGCAAGGTAAGAGATTCCCGCCGGAAGGGTTACTACCGCGTCCACCGCCGCGGCGGAGGCGGTGGTGGGGTTGGCAATAGTCAATGTGAGGGTGGCCTCGCCGCAGGGCTCGATCCCGGTTACGTCGAAGTCTATGTTCAGGTCCACATCCGGGGTGCGGGAAGCCAGGGTTGAATCCCCCACCGAGATGGAGGTCAGGCACTCGGCGTCGTTGGTGGCCGAGCTCGAATCGAGGTCGTCGCCGCAGCCCCACCACGCCTGCACCGAGTTGGAAAGGTCCCCACAGGTCCGGTTATCTTGCGCGGTGAGCGTCAAGGTGGCGCTTGCCCCGGGCGGGAGGTCTTCCAAGGCCCAGGTGACCAGCTGACCGGAGTTGTATCCATCGTCAACGGCGTAAACCCCGTCCCCCTGGGAGCTTATGTAGGTAAACCCGTTTCCGAGGGTGCCCTCGACCCAGACGTAGTCGGCGGTGGCGCTGCCGATGTTTTCCACTACGATCTCCCAGGTGATTTGGGTGCCGCAATCGATGGGATTCCCCGGGGGCGGGTCGACCTGACGCATTGTTACGGAGATATTCGGATTGGCCGCCTCCACATACAGCAGCCCCGCGTCGATTGTTCCCTGCTCCCCGCACAACGTCACGTAGTCGACGTAGGTCTCCACATACCCCCCATTGAAGTTGCAAAGCGGCCTGAGCTCGTATCTGAGTTCGATCGTGGAGTCCCCGGGAAGCTCTGAGAGCCCTGCGACGTCGATCTCGTCCCACTCCAGGGTGTAGCCCGTCCCGATATCCCCGCTTGTCGTGGGGTCCCCGCCCGTGTTCCAGCCGCCCCCGTCCACCCGCCACTCCGTGGAGCCGGAGACGTAATCAAGCCCGGGAGGAAGGACCATCCTCGCCACCAGATCGTAGGCGGTGGGATCGCCGGCGTTCCGGATGGTGATCGTCCCGGAGCCCTCGGTGCACGAGTAAAGCGGCGAGTCCATATAGGAAGTGGCGATGAGGACCGTATCGGGGATGAGAACCGCGGAGCTATCCTCAACTGGGATGACGCACTCCACATCCCCGCAGCTCTGACCGACTCTGACGAGATTGGTGAGCTCCTGGCAGGTCACCATCCGGGCGGTGATCCCGATCATCCTCGTCCCGCCGGGGGCGATCTCGGGGATGTGGAAGGTAGCCCCGTTGATGGGAGCTCCGGTGTGGTCCACGCCCACCGTAACGGTCACGTCGGGGTCCACCGTGCTTGAGTCATAGACGAGGCCATCCCCCAGGATATCATCCACCCAGACTTCGTAGGCCGGGCCGGCGCCGCCGTTGGTGACGTAGACCGTCCAGGTGAGGGTGTTCGCGGTGGCGTAGATCACCTCCGGGGTCTTATAAACGTAGAGGAGAGGGCTCCTCATGATCGAGGGGGTGTCCGAGGCCGAGGCCGAGCAGGAGGAGTAGCCGCAGGAGTCCTCGAAGAGGGCCGTGGCGACGAGATCTCTCCCAGGGTTGCAGCGCTTGCGCACCTGGAATTGGAGGATCGACCGGGCGCCCTGAGGTTGGCCCACAAAGGCGTCTCCATAGTCCCATTCGTAGTAAGTCCCGTAATCGGCGGGGCTCGTGCAGTTCGTCGGGGTCACGTCGCCGCCGCAGGTGATGGAGGAGAGGTCAACGATGTAGTAATTAAGGTTCTCCAATTGCAGTCGCACGTTGTAGGGATCGAAGTCCGAGGTCTTGGTGAGGGTTACAGTGACCTCGTAGGTCCCGCAGGGGTCGACGAAGTCGTCAGGTAGGCCGGTCACCGAGACGGACATCGACGGGGTGGCGGTGGTTATCTGGAGGACATCGGTGGCCTGGCAGGGCTCGGTGCATTGATCCCCGGTGGTGCAGTCCGGCCCGAGGTCCAACCTGGTCCAGTCGTAGAAGCCATAGGAGTTTGGACAGCTCGTCGGTTCCGAACTCGCGGTGAAGGCCATCTCGTAGGAGATCACCAGGGTATGGCCGCGGACCGATCTGGTATCGTTGATCCCCCGGATCTCGACGGCACCGCCGGGGGTGTTGTCCACCACAGTTATGGGGGAAGCCGGTGCCCCATCGATGGTTATCGTGAGGCTTCCCTCGACATAATCTTGCCCGTTCGCCGCTTCCTCGGTGAAAAGGAGCTCATCGAAGCTGATCCCGTCCAGGGCCGGATCGTCTGCGAACACGTAGGTGTTGATGTAGGTAATTGTCCCGCATTTCTCCTGGGTTAGAGGAGAGGCTTCGCGGGTGGTGGTGACGAGCTGATAGCACTCGACGGCGATGGGGATGGAGTAGGAGGCGGAAAGCCCGCAGCCGCAACAGTCGGTAGCGGTGGCGGTGACAGTAAGGGTTACCACGTCGCCACATTGGGAGCTGCCCGGCGCCAGGAGGGCAAAGGAGGTGGTGAGTCCCATATCCGGGTCCACCCCGGCCCAGGTGATCGTGCCCCCGGTTCCGCCCCCGCCTGGGGTCCATGTCCCTCCCCCTGGGTCGGTCACCGTGAAGCCCTGGGGGACGTCCACCGTGACGGAGATATCGCTCGTCGTCCCGCCCCCGCACGTATTGAGCCCCGCGAAATCGACGCTCAGGGAGTAGGAGTGTTCGGTGCAGATATAGACCTGATCGTCGCCGGAAAGGGAGACCGAAAGGGTAGGCGGGCCAGCGGTATCATAGCTCGTCCCGTAGGTCCCAAGCATCGCTGGGGGACGGAACTCGTCCCCGCAGACGTTCTCATAGATCGCCTGCCAGTAGAGGGTCCCCGAGGGGATAGCGGCACACCAATCGTCGGTGTAGATGAGGTCGAAGGTGAGATCGAATGTCTCCCCGGCGGCGAAGTCCGGGAGGTGGAAGCAGGAGCCGTCCCAGCTCGCCCCGCCCTGGACGTTCTGCACCTGGAGCTCCGAGGGGAAGTCGACGCAGATCCGAACTGCCGTAGCCAGGCCCGCGCCGGTGTTCGTCACCGGCATCGTCACCGTTGCGCCACCCGGATCGCAGTAGGGGATCTGGATGTCCGGTGGAGAGAAGTCCAGCAGCGGGTTATCCACCAAAAGGTGGATCGAGGCCGTGGCCGTTCCCCCGTCAACGGCGGTGTCATAGCAGGTCTCCCCGTCACAGCCGAACCGAGCGTCGGCGGCGTTGTCCAGCCCCTCGCAGGCCACCACCTCAGCCTGGAGCTGAAGCTGGACCTGCCCGCCGGCCGGAATCTCCTGGAGTTCAGGCACCGTGGTGCTATCCCAGATGACCTGCTGGCCGTTCACCGTCCCCGCCGGGGTGGAGTCGACGTAGGCGAGCCCCGGCCCCAATGTATCGGTTACCACGACGTTGTGGATCGGTCCCAGGCCGGTGCTCTCCACGGTGATCGTCCAGGTTATCACGTCCCCCACCCGCGCCTCTGTCTCCCCGGGCTCTTTACGGAGGCGGATTCCCCCGGGGAATATCTCCACGGAGAGGGCGTCAGAAGGAGAGGTGAGGAACCCGCTCCCCTGGGCAGTCACCACATGGGTTCCCGAAATGGTATTGCAGTCAGTGCCAAGGTGGAAGCTTATCGTCAGGTGCTCGCCCGGGGGGAGACTGTAGCTGTATCCCAAGAGGCTGTCGATATCCCACTCCAAATACATCCCGCTTTCAGCGGGATCAGCCTGGACCGGCGATCCGGTGTGGGGGGTGATGATGGAAGAACCCGGCATGTAAATGAAGTGGAGATTGGCTAGCCTCCAAGTGATTAGAATTTGAGAGAAAGTTTGGGTGGTATCGTTTGAAA
>DQUX01000020.1 GCA_015662065.1 Anaerolineales bacterium
CCCTCCCCACTGGTATGATGTCATTATACTACTCAACACCGCTTGCAGAGAGAAGTTACGGGAAAGGCCGTGCATCGGCAGCGGAAAGCGGATCACATTCGCATCAGCCTCGAGGAAGACGTCACTTTCGATCGGGCGACCCCCGGTTTCGAGCGGTACCGGTTCGCCCATTGCGCGCTGCCGGAGTTCGACCTGGAGGGGGTGGACATCACCATCCGGCTCCTGGGCAAGGGGTTATCCGCGCCCCTCCTCATCTCCTCGATGACCGGCGGCACCGCCGAGGCGCGGCTCATCAACCGCCGTCTGGCCCAGGCCGCCCAGGAGGCCGGCATCGGGATGGGGGTGGGGTCCCAACGGGCCGCGCTGGAGGATCCCTCGCTGGCCTCCTCCTACCGGGTGCGGGACGTGGCTCCCGACGTTCTGCTTCTGGCCAACCTGGGCGCGGTCCAGCTCAACTACGGCTACACCGTCGACCACTGCCGCCGGGCGGTAGAGATGATCGAGGCGGACGGCCTCATCCTGCACTTGAACCCCCTCCAGGAGGCTCTCCAGCCGGAGGGAGAGACCCGCTTCTCCGGTCTGCTGCGCAAGATCGAGGCGGTCTGCCGGGCGCTGGAGGTGCCGGTGGTCGTCAAGGAGGTCGGCTGGGGGCTCTCCGCCGATGTGGCCCGCCGCCTGGCCGAGGCGGGCGTGGCTGCGCTGGACGTGGCGGGGGCGGGAGGGACTTCCTGGAGCCAGGTGGAGATGCATCGGGCCCAGAACAGCCTGCAACGGGAGGTCGCCGCCGCCTTCCGGGATTGGGGCATCCCGACCGCTGAGGCCGTCCGGCAGGCGCACGCTGCCGTCCCCCACCTGCCCGTCATCGCCAGCGGGGGCATCCGGGATGGCATCCAGGTAGCCAAGGCCATCGCCCTCGGCGCATCCGCCTGCGGCATCGCCCGCCCGTTCCTCGTGGCCGCCACCGAGTCCGCCGAGGCCGTCTCCCGGGCCATCGCCCTGGTCGTCACCCAACTGCGCGTGGCGATGTTCGCCGCCGGCGCTCAGGACATCCCCACCCTCTCCCGCACTCCCATCCCCAAATCTGAAACCTGAAACCCGAAACCATATGAACATCCAACCCTTCCTCGATCGCTACCTTCCTGCGCTGGAGGCCGAGATGCGGGCGGTGGTCTCCGCCCCGGCCCCCGACCTGCACGATCTGTACGGATACCTGCACTACCACCTGGGCTGGGCCGACGAGCAACTCCGGCCAACCCACACCCCGGCCGGCAAGCGGATCCGGCCAGTCTTCTGCCTGCTGACCTGCGAGGCCTGCGGCGGGGATTGGAGGCAGGCGCTGCCCGCCGCCAGCGCCGTCGAGTTCCTGCACAACTTCTCCCTCATCCACGACGACATCGAGGACAACGACACCACCCGCCGGGGACGCCCGACCGTGTGGGCGCTGTGGGGCGTGCCCCAGGCCCTCAATGCCGGGGACGCCCTCTACGCCCTGGCCCACATCGCCCTCCTGCGCCTGGCCGACCGAGACCTGCCAGCCAGGACGGTCGTCGCAGCCCTCCGCCTCTTCGACCGCGCCTGCCTTCGGCTGACCGAGGGGCAGTTTCTGGACATCCGCTTTGAGACGCAGGAGAGCGTCTCACCCGAAGCGTACCTTCGGATGGCGGAGGGGAAGACCGCCGCCCTCCTGGCCGTCTCCTGCGAACTGGGCGCGCTGGTGGCCGGCGCCCCACCGACCCGACGGGAGCACCTCCGCGCCTTTGGCCATCACCTGGGACTGGCCTTCCAGATCCAGGACGACCTCCTGGGCATCTGGGGCGATCCGGATGTGACGGGGAAGCCGGTGGGCTCAGACCTGCTCCGCCGGAAGAAGACGCTGCCCATCCTCCACGGCCTCCAGCGGAGTGACGCTCTCCGTGCCCTGCTGGCCCAGGCCGACCTCTCCCCCGGCGGCATAGCCCGGGCGGTGGATCTGCTGGAAGAGACGGGAAGCCGGGCCTGGGCCCAGGAGCGGGCGCGGGAGCAGACCGACCGGGCCTTGGCCGCCCTGGATGCCGGCAACCTTCAGCCCCCCCCCGCCGACGCCCTCCGAGGCCTGGCCTCCCGCCTGCTCAACCGATCCCGATAACCATCCGTTGCCGCTTGGGTGACCTCACCCCCATCCCCGGCGGCTTCGCTGCCCCCCTGCCCTACACCAGGAGGAAAGTGCTATCGGCAGTCTACATCGGTCCATCATCTCCCTCCTTCCGGCACACCCACGTCGTCACCCGGCTACAGAAGCTCCCGATACACCCCCTCGATCCGATCGGCGATGAGGGGCCAGCCGTATCCCTCCGCCCAGCAGGCGGCCCGCTGCCCCATCCGCCGCCGCAGCCCTTCATCCGTCAGAAGCCGCGTGATCTTCTCCGCCAACGCGCCGGGGTCCCGCGGGGGGACCCGATAGCCGGTCCGCCCGTGGCGCACCAGATAGGCCAGCCCCCCCACATCGGAGGCAATGACTGGGGTGCCGCAGGCCATTGCCTCCAGGGCCACCATCCCGAAGCTCTCGTAATCGCTCGGCATCACTACCATCTCAGCGGCAGCGTAGTGGTACTGTAGCACGTCCTGATCCTGCGCACCGAGGAACGTCACCACCTCCTCGATCCCCAAAGCCCGCCGCAGGGCCTGGAGCCGGACCATCTCGTCGTTGTCCTCCACCCGGTAGGGATTGCCGCCGATGATCGGGACACACATCCCACAGGTCAGATCCGGCCGGTTCCGGGCGATCAGAGAGATGGCCCAGAGAAGTGTGTCGATCCCCTTCAACGGCTCGATCCGCCCCACAAACAGGATGCTCCGACAGTTCGGGTCCAGCCCGAGCCACTCCTGGGCCCGGGCAGCGGGGATGGGATGAAACCGCTCCAGGTCCACTCCCGGTGAGATCACCTGGATGCTGGCGGGGTCGGCCCCATACAATCCGGTCAGTTGCTCCTTCTCCACCGGCGTCGCCGCGATGACCCGGTCGGCAAAACAGAGGATCTCCTCCTCAACCCGAATGCGCAGAGGTGGCTCCTGCTCCTCGGGGGTCTGCGCGACGGCGTTCTTCATCCTGCCCAGGGTGTGGAACATATGGACGACGGGCACGCCCCACCGGGCCCGCAGCTCCCGCGCCACCCAGCCGGAGAGCCAGTAGTGGCTGTGGATCAGGTCGTAGGTGATGCCGTCCGCCTCGGCCCGGGCCAACACCCTCCCGATGAACTCCGGGAGGTAATCGTACACCACCTGTTTAGGACACGGCTGCTCGGGACCCGCGGGGACGTGGATCACCCGTCCCCCTCGCCCCAGGGCGTGGCTGATATGGGGGACCGTGGGGTCCTGCGAGCGGGTGTAGACGTCCACCTGGTGGCCGCGCCGCATCAGCTCCCGGCTCAGGTCCCGCACGTAGACGTTCATCCCCCCCGTCTCCTTGCCACCGAGGGTCGCCAGGGGACAGGTATGGACGCTGAGTTGGGCAATGCGAAGCATCGAAGTAATTATAGCCGCAAGCTTTTGAAGGAGCAAGAACGAAACCGCCGATGTCCATATTTGTCAGAAGTACCACCTTCGGGTACAATCGCGTGAGAAAGATGCGCGACCAGCCCTTCATTCACACCGCTCTCCTCCAAGAAACCGCCGGCGACCCTGGCAGGGGCCGGGTGCGCTGCCTGACCTGCGAGCGACGTTGCGTCATCCCCCCGGGCGAGGTCGGCTGGTGCCGCACCCGCCAGAACCAGGGCGGCAGCCTGGTGACGCTGACTTATGGGGCCATCTCCTCCCTCTCCGCCAACCCTATCGAGAAGAAACCCCTCCACCACTTCTACCCCGGCTCGGTAGCCCTCACCGCGGGCTCCTACTCCTGCAACTTCTCCTGTCCGTGGTGCCAGAACTGGGAGATCTCCAAGTGCCCACCGGACGGAGGGAAGTTCTACTCGCCGGCCCACTTCGTGGCCGAGGCCATCAATCGGGGGTGCCAGGGCACGTCCATCAGCTTCAACGAGCCCACCCTCAGCCTGGAGTGGTCGCTGGAGGTGTTCCGGCTGGCCCGCCAGGCGGGGCTGTACAACACCTTCGTCACCAACGGCTATATGACGGAAGCCGCCCTGGAACGACTGGCCGAGAGGGGGCTGCACGGGATGAACGTGGACGTGAAGGGGAACGCGGAATCGGTCCATAGCTACTGCAAAGCAGACGTGGAGGTCGTCTGGCGCAACCTCCTCCGGGCGCAAGAGCTGGGCATCTGGGTGGAGATCACCACCCTGGTCATCCCCGGCGTCAACGACGAGATGGAGGTGCTGGCCACCATCGCGTCCCGCATCCTCCACGACCTGGGCCCCTGCACGCCTTGGCACCTCACCCGCTACCACCCCGCCTACCGCTTCACCACCCCCCCGACGCCGGTACAGACGCTGGAACAGGCCCGCGCCGTAGGTCGGGAGATGGGCCTCCAATACGTCTACATCGGCAACGTCCCCGGCCACTTCGCCGAGAACACCTACTGCCCCTCCTGCGGCCAGATGCTGGTCCAGCGGTGGTCGATGTGGAAGGTGAAGGTCAACGTCCCCGGCGGGCGCTGCCCCTCCTGCGGAGAGCGGATCCCGGGCGTGGGCTGGAACTGGGAGGAGCGAGCGCCGTGAACCCGCCGGGGGACCTCCTGAGCCGGCTGGTGGCCGCTTTCGACCGCCTGATGCGGTGGCGGCTGGGGATCTGGGAGTATACCGACGATCTCGACTGCATCTTCCGGGTCGCGCTGATCCGTCCCCGCCGACGGATAGAACTGGACGACGGCACCGTCTTGGAGCGGGGCGAGGTCATCGGGATGATCCACGCCTGGAACGAGCACGTGCCGCCGCTTCCGCCCACCGGCCCAGACCTGGCCTGGGCGCGGGAACTGCGGTGGCGGGCAATCCACTCCCTGCGGTTGCTGGCCCGCGCCGCCCAGGAAGACCCCCGGCTGAAGAACGTCCGAGGCTTCGGAGGGGCGGGATCGCTGGAGTTCGGCCCGGCGACCCTGCGGCTGCTGAAGCGACTGGGGATCGAGACCCACCCTCTGCCACCGAGGACGGTGTACGACCACATTGAGGAGAAGGTGAGCCTGATCTGGACCTGGCTGATACGCCGGACATTTAACCCGCCCAGCGTCCAGGGCCGCGGGCCAGAGGTGCTGAAACGCCGTTTCTACTGGCTGAGCCGGGAGCGGCTCCTGGCCCTCTACGGCCCCACCGCCGAACCAGGCGAGCCTGCGGAACGGATCGCAGCACCCGCTGCGGAGAACCCAGTGAAGAGGAGTTATATCGATGGATAAGATCGCTCTTCCCTCTCCCCGTCTGGATGGGGCAATGTCGTTGGAGGCAACCATCGCCGCCCGTCGCTCCGTGCGGGCCTACGCCCTGACCGAGCTGACGCTGGAGGAGATCGGCCAACTCCTCTGGGCGGCCCAGGGCATCACCGGGAACCGGCCCCACAAGCGGGCCGCCCCCTCGGCCGGCGGGCGCTGCCCCCTGGAATTCTACGTATGCCGCAGCGACGGGGTCTGGCACTACGAGCCCGAGGGCCACCGACTGCTCCGCCATCTGTCGGAGGACGTGCGCGGGCCGCTGGCGGATGCGGCGTGGGGTCAGAGATTCATCGCCCAGGCACCGGCCGTCTTCGCCGTGAGCGCTCTCTTCGACCGCACGACCAGCCGGTACGGCGAGCGCGGTCGGATCCGCTACGTGCCGATGGACCTGGGGCACGCTGCCCAGAACCTCCTGCTGGAAGCGGTCGCTCTGGGCCTTGTCAGCGTCCCCGTCGGTGCTTTCGACGACGCGGCGGTAGCCCGGGTGCTGGGCCTCCCGTCCGAACAGGAGCCCCTCTACCTCCTGCCCGTCGGCCATCCCCAACGATAAGAGAGGCAAAGGATGGGGAAAGCCGATCAGGGGACAGCCCTCGCGGCTGGCCGATACCTGGTGATCCCCCGCACCCTCTGCTTCATCACCCACGGCGAGGAGGTCCTGCTCCTGCGCGGCGCGCCCGATAAGCCCATCTGGCCCAACCGGTACAACGGCGTCGGCGGGCACGTGGAGAGGGAGGAGGACGTCTACTCCGCCGCGCTGCGGGAGATCCGAGAGGAGACGGGGATGGCGGTGGCCGACCTGCGGCTGCGGGGCATCGTTAACGTCGCCCACGACCCCGAAGGTCCAGGGGTGATCCTCTTCATCTTCACCGCCCAGGCGCTGGGTCGGGAGGTGAAACCCTCCGCCGAGGGCACGCCGGTCTGGGTCCGCCGGGATCGCCTGGACGAGCTGGACCTGGTGGAGGACCTGCCCATACTCCTGCCCCGGGTGTTGGCGATGTCCCCCCAAGCCCCACCCTTCTTCGGCCACTACACCTACGATGACAACGACCGGCTGGTGGTGAGATTGAGTCCCAAGGCGATCAACAACACCGGGGAGGGAGGCCGCCGGTAGTACCTAGGGCAATTGCATGTTTCCGGATAGGAGCCCGCGAATTCCTATTCGCGGGCGCGCTGGAATGGGATTACGGCACTACACCGCAGGACTGAAGCAATGACAGACCCGGCAGTGGCCTGTGCCCCAACGCTTTAGCGCGCCAACCCGGAATATGCGATCGCCCTGGTAGTACTATTTTCCCGTTGACGCGCGCTGTACATTGTGCTAGATTAAAACGATCGAGTTTCTGTCTGCAAGCGACGATAAGCCAGGAGATATTGCCCTGAAGGGGAGCCGTCCCGCCCCCAATAGGGACTCTCACCTCCAGCAGCCGGACATCCTGCGGATCGAGATCGTGGTCGCGGCCATCGTATCGGCTCTGGCTGTGAGCCTGTGGCTGCTCGATATGCTCCCGGCCCATCCCCTCCAGATGCTCTGGCTGCTCTCCGGCGTCTGCCTGTTCAACCTCGGTGGCTGGTTGCTGGCACGGCGCATCGGTCGTCGTATCCACCCTCTCATTCGATTGGGCAATCTGGCTCTGATCTCCCTGGGCATCACGATCACCGGAGGCCCCGCAAGCCCCCTCAGCCCCCTCTATTTCCTGTACACGGCGGTCGCGACGCTGCGGGAGGGGTGGAGGGGAGGGTGGAGAAGCCTGCTGGAAGCCGCTGTAGCCCTGGGCCTGGTGACGCTCCTCTCCCTCCCCCTCTCCCCCGACCAGGTGCAGACGCTGGTGCTGACGATCTCCGGGTTGGTGGTCTTCACCATCACGATGGGGAACCTGGGCCAGCACCGGCTGTCTGTCATCGCCACCCTGCGCCGCCGCAACCGGCTACTGGACATCGCCAACCGCGTTGCCGGCGCCTTCGGCTCCACACTGGCCCCCCAGCAGATCGCCGAGGTCCTGGCGGCCCAGGCCGCCCAGGCCGCCGAATGTTCCAAGGCGGCGGTCCTGCTCATAAGCGAGAATGGCAGCCGTCTTCACCTGGTCGCATCTCAGGAACTAGGACCGGATGCCCTAGCAGCCTGGCAGGAGGTGGAAGTGGGCAGGGATACCACCTCGCTGGCGGTGACCCTCCGGCGGTACATCGTGGCTCAGGATATTCAAAACGACCCGCGCCTGCAGGACCAGCGGGAGCTGGCGGCGGCCGAAGGGTTCCAAGCGCTGGTGGACATCCCCCTGATCGCCCAGGACCGCGTGATGGGATTGCTGCGGCTCCTGTACCCCCGGCCCACCGAGCCCGATGCAGCCCTCGTCGACTTCCTCATCACCCTCTCCGGACAGGCCGCCCTGGCTCTCGAGAACGCCCGGCTCCTCCAGGAGGTCCTGGAACGAAGCGAAGAGTTGGAACGAACCTACCAGGAGCTCCAAAACCTGGATAAGCGGAAGAGCCAGTTCGTGGCCAACATCGCCCATGACCTGCGGGCGCCGCTGACGTTCCTGCAGGGCTACGTCGAACTGCTCCTCCAAGAAGAACTGGGGCCGCTGACCGAGGAGCAGCGCAACGGCCTCAAGGTGATCGAGGAGAAGACCCACCTGTTGGATAGGTTGACGGAGAACATCGTCACCCTCGAGAAACTGACGCTGGCTCCGGAGACGCTCCAACCCATCTCCCTGGCCGACCTGGCGAGGGCCGCTCTCCAGACCGTCGAGCCGACCGCCCGGGCGGCCGGCATCGCCCTCCAGGCCGAACTAGCGGAAGAGATAGAACCGATCTGGGGCGACCCGCTCCGCATTGCCCAGGTGCTGGATAACCTGCTCAGCAACGCCCTGAAATACACGCCAGCCGGCGGAACGGTGACGGTGACGGTGCAGGACACCGGGACCGAGATTCAGGTCTCTGTCGCCGACACCGGTATCGGCATCACCCCCGAGGCACAGGCCCACATCTTCGACCGCTTCTACCGGGTCAAGACGGGCGACCGCCGGACCGGCCTGGGGCTGGGGCTCGCGATCGTGCGAGAAGTGATCGAAGCCCACGGCGGGCGCGTCTGGGTGGAGAGCGAGCTGGGCAAAGGGAGCACCTTCACCTTTGCCCTTCCCAAGCCCTTGGTCTCCTGGAGATCCTCCTGACCCTCTGGAGGAGGGATGGATCATCCTTCTGAAGCCAGTGCCTCCCTCAGCCGATCCACCTCAGCCAGAAGACCCGTCTCCTGAGGATAGCGGCGGGCCTGCCGCTTCTTGAAAGCCAGCTCGGCGCACAGCTGGTGGAGCTGTCGCACGCGCCACAGCTCCCCCATCCCCTCCTGCCTCAACGCCCGCCATTGGGCCCGGCCGCGGCCACCGGGCACCGTCATCTGCCGGTAAAGCTCCTCCGATACCTCACCCCTCAGCTCGGTCGCCAGGACGCGGTGCTGGCGGGCCAGCGCCCAGACCACCACCCCCGCCATTGCCAGGAGCCCGGCCCAGGTCGCCAGGAGAGTGACCGGGCTCAACCCCAGCGCCCGACGCGCCGCCGCGTTATGGAGGCCGTGGATCAGCGCCGCCAGGAGAAACCCACCCAGCCCGGCGGCCCACCGGGGCCGCCCGACCCGCATCGTCCGCGCCAGACCCAGGCCCGCCCCGAAGACCGCCGTGTAGAGAGCGTGGTCGAGGCCGTAGAGCAACCCCTGCAGGAAGACCGGCGTGCCCAACCCCGCCCAGCCGTGCAGGAGGAAGGCCCCCAGGTAACTGACGGTGTTGCCTGTCATCGCGAACCCAAAACCGACCATCCCCCCGTAGACCACACCGTCCAGCACCCCGTCGAACTCCCGCCGGTAGCGCAGATAGATGAACAGGACCGCCCCTCCCTTCAGCATCTCCTCCGCCAGCGGGGCCATCGGCCCGGCCCCTACCGCCTCCACCGCCCCCGGCCCCAACAGGGAGGGAGGCAGCCGGAAGAGGAGCCGCACCCCGACGGCGAGGAGGAGGGCCGGGATCGCCCCCCAGAGAAAGGTCGCCGCCAGGAGCCGCTTCGGCTCCTTCTCATACCGGTCCACCCAGTAGAGCGCCGACACATACAGGACGGTGGGGCCCACTCCGGCCAGCAGGGCCAGCCCTATCCCCCAGGCCACCTCCCTCGCCGGCAGCAGCCCCGCCAGCCAGACCACATCCGGGGCGTCCCAGATAGCCGGGTGGGGTTCCACGGCGTAGGACACGCGCGCTGCCTCCTCCTCCCCCCTCGAACCACGCCGCACCAGGCCGGGGCTACAGGCAGCGCAGAGGTGGCCCGTCAGCCTATCGCCAGGGGCTAGCGCTACCCTCCTGTAAGTCACCCGGGTCACCTCTCCCCGCTCTGGATGGGGATATACGGTGGTCACCCCCACCTGTCCCCTCCCCAGGGCCACCACCGAGAACCGGAACACCGCCCCCGGATCGGGGTCCCGGTGCAGAAGGAGCGTCACCCGCCGCCCACCGGACTCCACGATCCGGTCCACCCCCGCCACCGCAGCGCCGTCCTCCCCGCGGAGGTCCACCTCTACCGGCCCGTCCCCCTCCACCGCCACCCGCAACCGGTGATCGTACCAGACCTCCTCGTCGGCTGGCTGGGCCATCCCCCACGCATCAGGCCGGGACCATTGCTCCCCTTTGTATGCCGGGCCGTGGGGGCCGCCGAAATCCGCCTGCGCTGCCCGCTCCCCCCAATTGCCGGCGAAGGGAACCCACTCCATCCCGCTATGGCCGTCCGGGTCGGCCTCCACCGCCTCCCGCTCCGGCAGGAGGAGCACCTGTGGCACCACCCGCCCCGCTCTCCCCGTGCGGTCCATCACGACGAAGGACTCCCCGCCGATGGCGCGGGCGTTGGGATAGACCTCATTCCCCCAGAAGTAGTTGGCGTGAGAGCCCAGGGCCACGTAGACGGCCGGGTGGGTCCCTTCCTCCACCCACACGCCAGACCAGGGGCGGCGGGTGCCGCCGTGGTGCTGGCTCAGGACCACCCAACGGGGCTGCCCCTCCCCGTCCAGGATCACCTGGGCCATCTCCCAATCCCCCTCGTGCTTGTTGAGCCAGTCATTGTAGTAGTAGAAGAGCCAGTACTGGACCGCGGTGACGCCATCCCGGCGGACGACGCGGGCGTAGACGGTGACAGGAGGACCGCCCGCCTCGGGGCTGAGGGCGGCGGCGTAGCGGGTGCGGTGGGCGGAGTAATTTTTGTAGTCGGACGCCCCTTCACTGCCATACCAGGCGTCCAGAAAGTACTCCGCTCCGTGATAGAGGAACAGATCGCGCACCGAGAGGCGGTGGAGGACGTTGACATCGAACCAGCCGGAGCGGGCCTGGCGCAGGCGGGCCTGCCCGACCAGCACCTCCACCGGCTGGGGCCGGAAGAGTTCGTCGGGGTGGAAGTAGAGGACCGGCGCGTATTGCCGGGCCAGGGCGAGGTCGTCCACCGGACCGTCGGCCCGCGCCAACCCGCCCCACAACCCCACAACCAGCAGCCCGCCGGCAACGACCACAGACAATCGCCTCATCCCTGCCCTCCTGTGCCGCCGATTGGCCCCCAGACACGCGATTCTACCCCACCCTGCTCAGGGGTGCAAATCGCCAAAAACTGCTGAAAGCTCAACCCTTCTCACGTAGGCTGCGGGGAGCCCGCGAAGCGGGGGACAGCTTTGAGCCCGGCGGTTTGGTGCCGGGCTTCGAACACCTGCCCGGTTTCGTTCTTGTCCCGATGCCCGCTTCGGCGTACAATGGGGGCTGCCGTGTTCTCCGAGGGTCGAGGAGGGGGGAAATGCCAAATGTACACGTCCGTGGGACCCGCGTTTTCTACGCTGTGAGCCGGGGGGAGGGGCCGGCGGTGGTGCTGATCCACGGGGCAGGGGGGAGCCGCCTGCACTGGCCGGCCTCCCTCCGTCGGCTCTCGGACGCCTGCGTCTACGCCCTCGACCTGCCGGGGCACGGCCGCTCGGGAGGGAGGGGGCGGGAGCGTATCGAGGACTACGCGGGCGATGTGGTGGGCTTCCTGGACGCGGTGGGGGTTGAGCGGGCGGTCCTGGTGGGCCACTCGATGGGGGGAGGGGTCGCTCAGGCGGTGGCCCTCACCGCTCCGGGGCGGGTCTCCGCGCTGGTGCTCCTATCCACCGGGGCCCGGCTCCGGGTCGCGCCGGCGGTCCTGGAGGGGCTCGGGCGGGATTTCGCCGGGACGATCCGGCAGGTCGCCGAGTGGGCGTGGGGGCCGGGAGCGGATCCCGCGCTGGTGGCGGAGGGGCGGCGGCTGATGGAGGAGGCCGGCCCCCGGGTGCTCCTGGGCGACTTCCTGGCCTGCGACCGATTCGACGTGCGGGATCGGGTTGGGAAGATCGCCGCGCCGACCCTGGTGGTCACCGGGTCGGAGGACCAGATGACCCCGCCCCGGTTTGGCCGGTGGCTGGCGGACCGCATCCCGGATGCTCGGTTCTCCCTCGTAGAGGGGGCGGGGCATATGCTGGCCCTGGAGCGGCCGGCGGAGGTGGCCGCGATGGTGGAGGGGTGGCTGAGCGCAGTCCATCAAGGGACCTCCCGCAAGGCTTCTTCTCGGCCCAAACCTGCGGGAGGTTCGCGGTAGCTACTTATCTCCCTACTGGGAGTCCCTGTACAGCGCGTCCAGGAATTCCTTGTTGGTCTTGGTCCGAACCAGACGCTGGAGCAGCGCCTCCGTGGCAGCGGCGATGTCGTACCCGGCGCCGGAGGGGGGCGGGGTGACCATCTGGGTGAACATCCGGCGCATCAGCCAGACCTTCTGGAGCGTCTCTTTCTCCAGCAGCAGGTCCTCCCGCCGCGTGCCGGAGCGCTCGATGTCGAAGGCGGGGAAGATCCGCCGCTCCTGAAGCCGGCGGCTGAGGTGGAGCTCCATGTTGCCGGTCCCCTTGAACTCTTCGTAGATCATATCGTCCATTCGGCTGCCGGTGTCCACCAGGCAGGTGGCGATGATGGTGAGGCTGCCTCCTTCTTCGATGTTACGGGCGGCACCGAAGAACCGCTTGGGTGGGTAGAGAGCCGCCGGATCGAGGCCGCCGGAGAGTGTCCGCCCGCTGGGTTGCACCACCAGGTTGTAGGCCCGGGCCAGGCGGGTGATGCTATCCAACAGGATGACCACATCTCGGCCGCACTCTACCAGCCGCTTGGCCCGCTCCAGCGCCATCTCCGCCGCCTTAGTGTGGTGCTGTACCGGCTCGTCGAAGGTGGAGCTGATCACCTCCGCCTCCACCGACCGGTCCATATCGGTCACCTCCTCCGGGCGCTCACCGATGAGGACCACCATCAGATGGGCCTCCGGGTGGTTGGCGGTGATCCCGTTGGCGATCTTCTTTAGGACGGTGGTCTTGCCCGCCTTCGGGGGGGAGACGATGAGGCCGCGCTGGCCCTTGCCGATGGGGGCGACCAGGCTGAGCAGACGGGTCGTCAGGTTGCGGGGCTGTGTCTCGATGATCAGCCGTTCGTCGGGGAAGATGGGGGTCAGCCGCCCGAACCAAGGCCGTTGCTTGGCCTGCTCCGGGTTTATCCCGTTGACCGCTTCCACTCTCAGGAGGCCGAAGTATCGCTCGTTCTCCTTGGGCGGGCGGACCTGACCGACCACCATGTCGCCGCTGCGGAGGCTGAAGCGCCGGATCTGTGACTGGGAGACGTAGATGTCCTCCGGTCCGGGAAGGTAGTTGCGGGTGCGGAGGAAGCCCATATTCTCATCCACGATATCCAGCACGCCGCCGCCGAAGATCAGCCCCTCCCGCTCGGCCTTCGCCTGAAGGAGACGGAGGATCAGGTCTTCTTTCTTGAGGCGGCTGACGCCGGAGATCTCCATCTCTCGGGCCAGATCCCGCAGTTCGGCCAGCGTCTTGGCTTCCAGGTCGGCAATATCCATATTCATCACAGTATCCACGTCCTTTCTCCTCGATGTGGACGGTGGCAGTGCCCTACCCGTCGTATCGAGCGATGAATGCCTCCGCCTTTTCCACCAGGTCCCGATTGCCGATGAACAGAGGAGTTCGCTGGTGGAGGGACTCGGGAACGATGTCCAGGATGGCCTGTCGTCCATCGGAGGCGTACCCCCCTGCGTGTTGGGCGATGAAGGCGAGGGGGGCGGCCTCGTACAGCAGGCGCAGTTTTCCGTATGGTTTGCGGGGGTCCTTGCTGTCGGCTGGATAGTAGAAGATCCCACCCGTCAGAAGGTTGCGGTGGAAGTCCGCCACCAGCGAGCCGATATACCGGGCGGAGAGAGGCTTGCGGGGGTCCTCCTCGTCTATCCCCTGGAGCCATCGGGTGAAGTGGAGCACCCCCTCGCTCCAGAACTGCTCATTGCCCTGGTTGACGCTGTAGTACTTGGGCCGTGATGGGATCTGGATGTTGGGGTGGGAGAGCAGGAACTCTCCCACGCCGGGGTCGAGGGTGAAGCCGTGCACTCCGTTGCCGGTCGAGTAGACCATCATAGTGCTGGAGCCGTAGATGACGTATCCGGCGGCCACCATGTCCCGTCCCGGCTGCAGGCAGTCGGACAGCTTGCCCGGTCCGTCCTGGGATAGCCGGCGGTAGACGCCGAAGATGGTGCCGATGCTTGCGTTGACGTCGATGTTGGACGATCCGTCCAGCGGGTCGAAGAGCAGGACGTACCGGCCTGTCGGGTATCCCTCGGGGATGGGGAGGATGTCCGCCTCCTCCTCGGAGGCCATCACCGCCAATCGTCCGGTGTAGGAGTTGATTCGGATGAGGGTCTGATTGGCGAAGATGTCCAGCTTCATCTGCGCTTCGCCCTGGACGTTGATCTTGCCCGCCAGCCCGAGGATCTCCACCAGGCCGGCCCGGCTTGTCTCCCGGGCGATGATCTTGGCCGCCAGGGCGATGTCGTATAGGAGGCTGGAGAAGACCCCCGTCGCCTGGGGATGGGTGCGCTGCTGTTCCAGGATGTGCCGTTCGATGGTGATAATCTCTTCGATCATTGTCTCACCCTATGTACCATACCCACTTGGATCCGCGCATGTCCCGGATGATGTCGGTAGTGGAGAGAATGCCCAGGGGGACGCCGTCCTGACTCAGGACGAGCAGTCGATGAATATGGCTCTCGATCATCTTTTTGGCCGCCTCCTTCACCGACGTGTCTTCGGAGATCGTGATCACCTGGGGGGTCATCACCTCCGAGGCGCGAATTTGAGAGAGGTCCTCCTCGTAGCGGGCGATGGCGTCGGTGTGGGAGATCACGCCCAGCGGGTGGGTGCCCTTCTCCTCGGCGACGATGATGGCGTGGATATCGGTGTCTGCCATTACCCGTACTACCTCCTGTAGGGGGGTGTCGGGCTTGCAGAAGATGACGCCCTTGTGGTAGATATCGCGGACCCGTCGCTCCGTCATACCGCCTCCCTTGTCCTTTACGTCATACGCCGTGCAGCCACAGCACGAAGTAGTAGCCGATCGCTGCGGCCCACAGCAGGCTGTCCACCCGGTCCAGGGCCCCCCCGTGGCCGGGGAAGATCACACCGGTGTCCTTCACCCCTGCCTGCCGCTTTATCATCGAGACGATCAGATCCCCCAGCGGGGCCAGCGTCCCTACCAGCGCACCCAGGGCCAGCCCTTCCATTGGATGGGGGCCGGCGGGTCCGGCCTGCAGGCTCCACAGGGCGGCCAGCCCGGCGGTGACCAGTGCGCCCACGGCGATCCCACCGATGTATCCCTCCCACGTCTTGCCGGGGCTCAGGGTGGGGGCCAGCTTGTGCCGGCCCCATGCCCGGCCGATGAAGTAGGCCCCGCTGTCGGCTATCCAGATGGCCGGGAGGGCGGTCAGGACCCACCAGGTGCCCTCCTGGAGATGGCGTAGGCGGATGATGTGGGCGCCGAGCCAGCCGATGTAGAGGGGGCCGGCCATACTGAGCGACCAGTTCACCACCGGCGCGCCCTCCCGATGCGCCAGTTGCCAGGTCAGAGAGCCCATCAGCACCAGACTCACGCCCGGCCCACCGATCGTCCACCGGAGCCCCATCCGGGGGAGCTGGGCGTCCAGGAGCAGCACCCACAGCAGCGCGACGGCGAAGGCGGGAGCCGGTCGAAAACGGTCCCGCGCCATCAGGTGGCAGAATTCGATCACCGCCATGGTGAGGATGATCGCGACCAAGGTGAAGAACCACCCCCCCCCCAGCCTGATCATAGCAACTACCAGGGGTACTAAGATAATAGCAGTGAGAAGGCGAGTGCGGAACACGGTTTTCTGTGGTCGTTCGGTCGAGCTAGCCCGGCAGCAGGCCAAAGCGGCGTTCGCGCTGGTTAAAGGCGACCAGTGCCTTGTACAGCTCGTCCTTGTCGAAATCCGGCCAGTAGGTCGGCGTCACGTAGTACTCTGCGTAGGCTCCTTGCCAGATGAGGAAATTGCTTACCCGGAGTTCTCCGCTGGTGCGGACGATCAGATCGGGGTCGGGGAGGCCGGCGGTGTACAGGTAGCGGGCGATGAGGGCTTCGTCCACCGCCTCGGCGGCCACCCCGTCCTGGATGATCCGTCGAACAGCGTCGACGATCTCAGAGCGCCCCCCGTAGTTGAAGGCCACGTTCAGGATCAGCCGCTGGTTGTCCTTGGTGAGTTCCAGGGCGTGCCGGATCTTCTCTTTGAGGCGGTCTGGCACCCGTTCCAGCCGCCCGATGTGACGAATCTGCACCCCCTCCTCGTGAAGTTTGGGCAACTCCCGGTCGATCATCCGTTCCATCAGCTCCATCAGTCCATGGACCTCGTCCTCCGGTCGGCCCCAGTTCTCGGTAGAGAAGGCGTAGATGGTGAGGACGTGGACGCCGAACTCGGCGGTTGCCCGAAGCACGCGGCGCAGGTTATCGGTCCCTGCGCGGTGGCCGGCCAGTCGGGGGAGGCCGCGGGCCTGGGCCCAGCGGCCGTTCCCATCCATAATGATGCCGACGTGGGCCGGAACGCGCTCGAGGGGGGGATAGGTTTTCTTTTCTGTCTTCGATTCAGGGGACATCCTGGCTTTCTCTAACGGTCGGACGATAGGAGGAGGGACAGGTTAGGGGGGGAGAAGGGTTTGCATCAAATCTCCATAACCTCCCGGGCCTTCCGTTGACCGATCTCTTCCACCCGTTTGACGTACCGGTCTATCAGGTCCTGCACGTCGTCTCGGGCGCGGTAGAAATCGTCCTCGGAGATCATTTTCTCCTTCTCGAACTCCCGCAAGTCGTCCACCGCCTCCCGGCGGATGTTTCGCAGGGCGACCTTCGCCTCCTCTATCCGCCGGTTGACCAGACGGACCAGTTCCTGCCGCCGCTCCTCGGTCAGGCTGGGGATGGTCAGGCGGATGATCTTTCCGTCATTAGAGGGGGTGAGGCCCAGATCGGACCTAAGGAGCGCCCGTTCGATCTCGCTCAGGGAGGAGGGGTCGTAGGGCCGGATGGTGAGCAGTTGTGGCTCCGGCGCGCTGATGACGGCCAGTTGGTTCAGAGGGGTGGGGGTGCCGTAGTACTCCACCATCACCCGCTCCACCAGGGCCGGGCTGGCCCGACCGGTGCGGACGGCCCGCAGATCGGCCTCCAGCACCTGAAGGGTCTTCTTCATCCGGCCCTCCGTCTCGCGCAGCAGATCCTTGATCATCGTTGCTCCTCTGGGAAAGAAGTGTCTGGGCTTAGGTTGTGATGCTACCTTTGGCTTGGCCAAGCGATCAA
>DQUX01000224.1 GCA_015662065.1 Anaerolineales bacterium
AGGCCGGGCCGACCTCCTCGACCTGCTGTCGGGGGTCCGGGACTCCAAGCAGTTGAGCCCGGCGCGGCGCGAGGCGCTCCTGCCGCCGATCCTGCAGGTGGCAGAGGGGGTGGGGGTGGGATGGGCCACCCCGGCCGAGGTGGATGAGGTGGGGGTCGTGGCGGCCACACGGCGGGCGATGGCCCGCGCCGTCGCCCGGCTGGACGGCCTGGTGGACGCGCTGCTGGTGGACTACGTGAAGCTACCGGACTTGCACCTGCCTCAGCGGTCGCTGCCGAAGGCGGACGGTCGCTGCCTGAGCGTCGCCGCCGCCAGCATCGTCGCCAAGGTGGAGCGGGACCGGCTGATGGTAGCGCTGGACCAGGACTTCCCTGGCTACGGCTTCGCCCGCCATAAGGGATACGGCACGCGCCAGCATCGGGAGGCAGTGGCGCGGTTGGGGCCATCCCCGATCCATCGAATGAGCTGGTTAACAGATGGGAAGCGAATGAACGAATAGAAATGAACGAATAGAGCAGACCCGAAGATGGACGGAGGACCCAGACAACCGGTGAGCAATTCGTTTATGCGTTCCCCATTCGCTATCGTCCATGACTGGCTCAACCAGCTCGGCGGGGCGGAGGATGTCTTAGAGACGCTGGTAGAGTTCTTCCCCCGCGCCCCCATCTACACCTCGATGTACTGGCGGGAGGGAATGCCGGAGAAGTACCGCGCCTGGGACATCCGCACCACCTGGATGGACCGACTACCGAGCATCTACCGTCATCACCAGCCCTACCTGCCCCTCTACCCCCTGGCCTTTTCCCGGCTCGACCTCTCCGGCTACGACGTCGTGTTGAGCAACAAGTCCGGCTTCTGCCACGGGGTGCGGACCGGCCCGGCGGTCCACATCTGCTACTGCCTGACTCCTACCCGCTATGTGTGGGACTTCGAGGCCTATGCCGCCCGGGAAACGATCCCGCCGGCCCTCAAGGCCGCCCTCCGCCCTCTCATCGCCCTGCTGCGCCGCTGGGACTGGCGGGCCGCTCAGCGGGTGGATCGCTTCATCGCCATCTCCCGCGAGGTCCAAGCCCGCATCCGTCGCTATTACGGGCGGGAATCGGTCATCATCTACCCGCCGGTGGAGATCGACCGCTTCAAACCTGCGCCGCCCCCCGACGACTACTACCTCATCGTCTCCCGCCTGGTCCCCTACAAGCGGATAGACCTGGCGGTGCAGGCCTTCAACCGGCTGAAGCTACCCCTGGTCATTGCCGGGGACGGGCGGGACCGGCCAGCGCTGGAGGCGCTGGCCGGCCCCACCATCACTTTCCTGGGCCGCGTGTCCGACGAGGACCTGCCGGACCTGTTCGCCCGCTGCCGGGCCTACGTCCTGCCGGGGGTGGAGGACTTCGCCATCGCGCCAGTGCAGGCCCAGGCGGCCGGCAGGCCCGTCGTCGCCTTTGGCGCGGGCGGTGCGCTGGACACGGTGGTGGAGGGCCGGACCGGTGCTTTCTTCCACGAACTCACCCCCGAGGCGCTGGTCGCCGCCATCCGCGCCTTCGACCCAGACAGCGTAGACCCCCACGCCTGCATCCAGAACGCCGCCCGGTTCGATGCGAGCGTGTTCAAGAGGGAGCTGGGGCGGTTTGTGGAGGAAGCGCTGGAGAGACGCGGGGACACGGAGACAGGAGGACACGGTGACGCGGTGACGGGGCGAGATCTCCCCGTGTCCCGTTATGAGGAGGGAGTCGCATGGAGCTGCGCTTCTACTGGAAGGTCCTGCTCCGCCGGTGGTGGCTGATGGTGACCCCGGTGCTGGTGGTGCTGGCCCACACGTTGCTCACCTACCACCCGCCGCCGATGTCCTACCAGGTGGTGATGCGCTTCGCCGCCGGCACCGCCCCTGCCGGGCTGAGCCTAGATTACGACCGGTACTACCCCTGGCTTGCCTCCGAGTACATCGCCAACGGCCTGGCCGACGTGGCGAAGACCGGGGTCTTCGCCCAGGCGGTGGCCGCCCGGCTGATGGAGGAGGGGACCACGGTGGACCCCGCAGCCATACAGCGGGCCATCGTCACCGACAACGCCCAGTCCATCCTGGTCGTCTACCTCACCTGGCCCAACGCCGAGCAGGTCAGCACGGTGGCAAAGGGGATAGCCGACGAGCTGACCCAGAACGGCGCGGCCTACTTCCCCCAACTGGAGGGGGTGGAGCCAGCAGCCCGCCTGCTGGACGCGCCGATCCCGATTCCCCTTCCCCCAAGCCTGCGCACCCAACTGCTCGGTCCGGCGGTCCGGCTGGGGCTGGCGGTGGCGATGGGAACCGGCCTGGCCCTGACCTGGCACTACCTGGACCCCACCGTCCGTGATCCGGAGGAACTGGAGGGGATAGGGCTGACCGTGCTGGGCCACATCCCCAAGAAATGACCAATGACCAACTACTTGCTCATTGGTCATTGGTCATTGATCATGGTACAATAGCGCCGTTCTCTGAGGAGGTGTCTCGGTGGAATTCGGGCAGATAGTGGGCATCTTGCGGAAGCGCTGGTGGATCATTGGAGTGGCAGTGGTGGCGACGGCGGCCAGCGCGTTCCTTTTCAGCCGCCTGCAGACCCCCACCTATCACTCTACCGTGGAGGTGGTCATCCAGCCGGCCCGGCCCGACTTCGGCCTCACCCAGTCGGCCAAGACGCTCCTGCGTTCCTATATGACGGTGGCCGACTCCAACTTCTGGGCCCAGGAGGTCATCGATCGGCTTCGGCTGGATATGACCCCTCAGCAGTTGCGCTCCAACGCCCGCTTCGCCGCCGAGGACGACCGGATGGTACTCCGCATCGAGATCGAGGACACCGACGGCGAGCAGGCCAACCGTATCGCCCGCACCTGGGCCGCTCTGATGATCGAGTGGCGCAATAGCGAGAACCAGAAACTGCGGAAGGAGGACCGGGTCGGCGCCGTCCTGCGCGACGAGCCCACCTATTCCCAGGCCTGGCCCCCCCGCACTACCATCATCCTAGTCGCCGGCGCTATCTTCGGCCTGCTCATCGCCCTCGTCGTCATCTTCTTCCTGGAGTGGGTGGAGTCCGGCATCGTCCGCACCCCCCGCGATGTCGAGCAGTGGATCGGGGTGACCGTCCTGGGGATGGTTCCACCGACCGAATCGTAGGAACGCGATTCCTCGCACCTGCGCTGTACGGAGCATGCGAATGAGCCACAAGCCTGATCTGATCACGTTGACCAACCCCCGTTCCCCCGCCGCCGAGGCCTACCGGGCGCTGCGCACCAACCTGACCTTCGCCGCGTTGGATAAGCCCATTGAGACCATGGTGGTCACCTCCTCCGCGCCCGGCGAGGGGAAGTCCACCACCCTGGCCAACCTGGCGGTGACGATGGCGCAGGGAGAGCGCCGGACCATCCTGGCGGACGCCGACCTCCGGCGGCCCAGTCTCCACGAGATCTTCGGCGTTGCCAACAGCCGGGGGCTCACCACGATGTTTGTCGAGCCGGAGACGTTGAAGGCTCCACCGCTGGTAGAGACCGGCGTGGAGGGCCTGCTCCTCCTCCCCAGCGGCCCCCTCCCCCCAAACCCGGCCGACCTTCTGGGGTCCCACCGGATGGAGGAGGTGATCGCCACCCTGCACAAACAGGCCGACATCCTCCTCTTCGACGCCCCACCGGTGGTGGCCGTTACCGACGCCGCTGTGTTGGGCACCAAGGTAGACGGGGTGCTCCTGGTGGTCAGCGCCGGCCGCACCCGGCGGGACCACGCCCAGCGGGCGCGGGAGCTGCTGGAGCGGGTCCACGTGCGGGTCGTGGGAGCGGTGCTGACCAATGCCTTCCTGGATGCGTCTCTGGGGGGATACTACACCGGGTGATCGTCGCGGCGGACACCCACAGCAACAGGAGGTAACATAGTGAAAGGACTGATCCTCAGTGGGGGGAAGGGCACCCGCCTCTATCCCCTCACCTACACTCGGGCCAAGCAGCTCATCCCCGTCGCCAACAAGCCGATCCTCTTCCGCGTCATCGAGGCCATCCGCGACGCCGGCATCACCGACATCGGCATCGTCGTCGGCGATACAGCCGAGGAGATCAAGACCGCCGTCGGGCGAGGGGGACGGTGGTCCGTCCGGGTCACCTACATTTACCAGGAGCAGCCCCTGGGGTTGGCCCACGCCGTCAAGGTGAGCCGGGATTTCCTGGAGGACGAGCCCTTCGTGATGTTCCTGGGCGATAACGTCATCCAGGGTGGGATCACCAGCCTGGTGGAGCAGTTCCAGCAGTCCGATTGGAACTCCCAGATCGTCCTCACCCGGGTGGAGCACCCGGAGCAGTACGGTGTGGCGGAGCTGAACGGGGAGGGACGGGTGATCCGGCTGGTGGAGAAGCCCAAGCCCCCCCCCTCCGACCTGGCCCTGGTGGGTATCTATATGTTCGACCACCATATCCATCAGGCAGTAGAGGAGATCGAGCCTTCCTGGCGGGGAGAGCTGGAGATCACCGACGCCATCCAGTGGCTGGTGGAGCACGGCTACAAGGTCTTCCCCTATATCCATCGGGGCTGGTGGATCGATACCGGTGCCCCGACGGCGATGCTGGAGGCCAACGGCCTGGTGCTGGAGGAACTGACCCCTGTCGTCGAGGGGTATGTGGATCGGGATTCGGAAGTGGACAGCCGGGTGACCGTGGAGAAAGGGGCGGAGATCATCAACAGCGTCGTCCGTGGGCCGACGATCATCGGCGAGCGGTCCCGCATCGTCAACGCCTACATCGGCCCCTTCACCTCCATCTACCACGACGTGGTGGTCGAGAACAGCGAGATCGAGCGGTCCATCGTGCTGGAGAACAGCCTCATTCGGGATGTCCCCGCCCGCCTGCAAGACAGCCTCATCGGCCGCAACGTCACCCTGAACCGCTCCCCCATCAAGCCTAAGGCGTTCAAGATGAACCTGGGAGATCACAGTCAGGTGGGGTTGCTCTAACAGGTGCAACGCACGAAACCGCGGAGGACACAGAGAAAACCAAGAGAAGGGCTCCGTGGTCCTCCGTGCCTCCGTGGTAGCTCAGGAGGTGAGCGATGTCGAAGGCCCGACTCTTGCGCACGGTCGAAGCGGCTGCCGTCCTCCTGTTCCTCCTCCAATC
>DQUX01000100.1 GCA_015662065.1 Anaerolineales bacterium
AACTTGCAGGGATTACGAACCATAGAGACACAGAGGGCACGGATAATTTAGGGGGCAACCGATGAGCGACAAAGAAAATGCGTTTCTAACGTGGCTGGCCCGCTGGGAGGCGGAGCTGCCGTCTCTGGAGCTGGCGGCGGCTGTCGCCGAGCCGGCCCGCGCGGCGTTGCTCTCCGTGGACCTGGTGAAGGGCTTCTGTTACGAGGGCCCGCTGGCCAGCCCACGGGTGGCGTCCATCGTCCCCAACGTGGTGGACCTCTTCCGGCGCGCCCACAGCCTGGGGGCCCGCCACTTCCTGCTGACCCAGGACGCCCACGACCCCGACGCCGTCGAGTTCGGAGCCTTCCCACCCCACTGCGTGGCCGGCACCTCGGAGAGCGAGACCATCGACGAGTTGAACGAACTGCCCTTCGCCTCCCTCTTCACCGTCATCCCCAAGAAGTCCATCAGCTCCAGCATTGGCACCGCACTGGGCACCTGGCTGGAGAACCATCCCCAGGTAACCACCTTCATCATCGTCGGCGACTGCACCGACCTGTGCGTCCACCAGGCGGCGATGTACCTGCGCCTGCGGGCCAACGTCCTCGGCCAGACAGATGCCCGCGTGGTCATCCCCGCCGACTGCGTGCAGACCTACGACATGCCGGTGGAGACGGCGGAGGAGCTGGGGGCGCTGCCCCACGACGGCGACCTGCTCCACCGGCTGTTCCTCTACCACATGGCCCTCAACGGCATCGAAGTGGTAGCCCGGTTGAAATAATACGCGACACGTAACACGCAACACGCAACACGCAACACGCAACACGCAATACGCAACACGCAATACGCGTTTCGTGTACCGTGATCTCAGGAGGCTCAATGTCTCTCCCAGACCAGATCATCCAATGGCTCCGCGAGCAACTCGCCGCGGCGGGCGCTGATGGCTTTGTGCTCGGCCTCAGCGGGGGCGTGGACTCCGCCACCGCCGCCGCATTGGCCGTGCGCGCCGTCGGCCCCGAGCGGGTGTTGGCCGCACTGATGCCCTGCCACTCCCAGCCGGACGACGGTCGCCTGGGCCGGCGGGTCGCCCAGACCTTCGGCATCCCCACCATCACCGTGAATCTGAACGAGGTCTACGACACCCTGACGGCCGCCCTCCCCCCCTCCGACCACTCCCTGGCCGCCGCCAACATCAAGCCCCGCCTGCGGATGATCACCCTCTACTATCTGGCCCAATCCCGCAACTACCTGGTGCTGGGGGCAGGCAATCGAACGGAACTCGAAGTTGGGTACTACACCAAGCACGGCGACGGCGGGGTGGACCTCCTGCCCCTGGGCGGCCTCTACAAGACCCAGGTGTGGGATCTGGCCCGAGAACTGGGGGTGCCGCAGGAGGTGATCGACCGCCCCCCCTCCGCCGGCCTATGGCCCGGCCAGACCGATGAGGGGGAGTTGGGGATCACCTACGCCGAACTGGACCGGGTCCTGCAGGCCATCGCGGCGGGGGAGACCGCCCCCATCGACCCGGCGACCCTGCAGAAGGTCCAGGCGATGATCGCCCGTTCCGCCCACAAACGGAAGATGCCGCCGATCTTCCAACCAGCCACCGGCCACCGGCCACGTATGCGTGATGCGTGAAACGTCAGACCTCAAACGTCAGGCCCAACGGGTTCGGCTCAGCAAGTTCCTGGCCCTCATCCTCCGCCACCAGCCGGAGCGGTTCGGGCTGGCGCTGGACGAGGAGGGATGGGCGTCCCTCCCGGAGGTGCTGGAGATCCTGCGGGGCCTGCCCAACTTCCGCTGGGCCACCCGCGCCGATGTGATAGAGATCGCCGAAAAAGGAAGCGGCGACGGTAAGCAGCGGTTCGAGGTGGAGGGGGATCGCATCCGCGCCCGATACGGCCACTCCATCGCCCGGACCATCCGGTATGAGCCCTGCACCCCGCCTCCGCGCCTCTACCACGGCACCTCGCCCGAAGCGGCGGAGGCCATCCTGCAAGAAGGGTTGAAGCCGATGGGACGGCAATACATCCACCTCTCCCCCGATCCCGAGACCGCCGCCCGCGTGGGGGCTCGCCACACTCCCCACCCCCTCGTCCTCACCGTCCGCGCCGACGAGGCCCACGCCGCCGGCATCCCGTTCTACCAGGCGGACGAGGCCGTCTACCTGACCGGCCACATCCCACCGTCGTTCCTCGAATTGCCGGGACGGCGAGAAAGGACCGACCGATGAAACGATCCGACCGACTGACCGCCGAGGGTGTCCTCTTCACCGACCAGTACCAGCTCACTATGGCCCAGCTCTACTACAGGATGGGCCTGCACGAGAGACGGGCCCAGTTCGACTACTTCTTCCGCTCCTATCCCGACTACGGCTCCCACAGGGCCGGCTACTGCATCTTCGCCGGTCTGGAGTGGCTGCTGGACTGGATGCAGGAGGCCCACTTCCGGGACCGGGACATCGAGCACCTCCGCAACCAGACCGGCCGGACGGGCAGGCCGCTGTTCGACGAGGGTTTCCTGGCCTGGCTCCGGGCCAACGGCACGTTCGACGGCATCACAATGCGCGCCATCCCCGAGGGCCGCGTCGTCCACCCCAACGTCCCCCTTGCCGTGGTCCAGGGGCCGCTGGCGACGGCCCAGATCCTGGAGACGCCGCTCCTGAACCACCTCAACTACCCGACCCTCATAGCCACCAAGGCCGCGCGCATCCGGGATGCCGGTCGCGGACGGCTGCTCCTGGAGTTTGGGCTGCGGCGGGCCCAGGAGCGAGGGGCCAGCGCTGGCGCCCGGGCCGCCCTCATCGGCGGGGCCGACTTCACCTCCAACGTCGGCATCTCCCACGTGCTGGGATACCCGCCCAAGGGCACCCACGCCCACAGCATGGTCGAGGTGTTCATGGCCCTGGGGGAAGGAGAACTGGGCGCCTTCCGCGCCTACGCTGAGGTCTATCCCGACGACTGCCTGCTCCTGGTGGACACGATCAACACGCTGGAAAGCGGCATTCCCAACGCGATCCGGGTGTTCGAGGAACTCCGGCGCAAGGGCCACAAACCGGTGGGCATCCGGCTGGATTCCGGCGACCTGGCGCACCTGAGCATTCAGGCGGCCAGGATGTTGGACGATGCCGGGTTCCCCGATACGATCATCGTCCTCTCCAATCAGTTGGATGAACTGGTCATCTGGCAGATCATCACCCAGATCGAGAATGAAGCACCCCGCTACGGCGTCGACCCAGACCGGCTGATCCACCGGCTGGTGTACGGTGTAGGCACCCGCTTGATCACCTCCCAGGGGGCCTCCGCCCTCGACGGCGTCTACAAGCTGACCGCCGTGGAGGATAGCGGCGAATGGGTGCCGGCCATCAAGATCTCGGAGACACCGGAGAAGACCCTCAACCCGGGCAACAAACTCGTCTGGCGGCTGTACGACCGGCGGGGCAAGGCCACGGCCGACCTCCTCGGCTTGGAGGACGAGGACCCGCGCACGATGGAGCGCATCCTCCTGCACCACCCCACAGAGCACACCACGTACCGGATCCTCCAACGGGATGAGATCTCCGAGATCGAGCCGCTCCACGTGGACCTGTTGGACAGAGGCAGGCCGGTCTATACCCTGCCTTCCATCGAGGAGATCCGTCAACAGCGCCGGGCGGACCTGAAGCGGCTGGATCCGGGTGTCAAGCGGCTCATCAACCCCCACGTCTACCACGTCTCCCTCACGGAACGGCTGTGGAACCTCAAGCAGGAGCTCATCGCAGCGACGAGGGAGGAGCGTCCCCGCAGCCGCGCCCCGGCCTCAGTTGGCTAGTCCGACATCATTTGCATGCAATACCGTGTCGGCGTGCGCGGCCGTTCCACGCCTCCACCGCCTAGACGCGGAGGACGCCGAGAACACCGATCCCGCTGAAGCAGCAGCACGAAGAGACCCTCAGCGAACTCAGCACCTCCAGCGATTCAGCGTTTCAGTGATCATCGCACAGCAAAACGCACCGCCACCCTGCGGTGACGGTGCGCTTATGAAGCGGTAAGGGCGACCGCTACCGGTCCCCAAAGGTCTGGTTGTACAACCGCGTCAGCCGGGCCTTGCGCCGGGCGGCGTTGTTCTTGTGGATGATCCCCTTCTCCGCCGCCTTGTCCAGTGCACTGTAGGCAACCCGAACCGCCTCCCGGGCCTCCTCCACCTGTCCCTCTTGGATCAAACGACGGGCCTTCTTCACGGCCGTCCGGGCCCGGCTGCGAAACATCCGATTGCGCAGGCGGCGCCGCTCGTTCTGACGCATCCTCTTGATAGCCGACTTCGTGTTTGGCAACGCTTCCTCCCTCCAAATACCTCCCCCACGGAAGGCTCCTACTTAAGCAGCCTGGTTATTCTACCGCAACTTCCCCGATTTGTCCAGCCGCCCGGCTTGACTATAATCCTATTCAGCGAGGGGAAGATGACTGAGGGAACGCCGATGCAGAGCCAACACCCGACGCAGTTGGAGACGGTCAGCCGCTGCCTCCACCATCTGATCGACCTCCGGGCCGCCCTGGCCCCCTTCCACATCACCATCCACACCCTGGGGGAACGAGTGCAGGAACCCGAGGGACGGCGGAGGCTCCTGACCCTCTGGCGACTATGCCAGCAACGGCTCGACCTCCTGCTGGATGCCGCCCCCCGAGACCGGGGCTGGGCGGTCCGGCTGCGTCTGCTGCGACAGGAGGTAGAGGACAATCTCCTGGACGAAGCCTACAGCCCGGCCGCCCTGGCCGACCTGGCGGACGGCCTCGACCAGGCGTGTGAGACCCTCCTTCTCAAGGTGGAGCGGGACCTGCGTGAGGCCGTGGCGGAATGGAAGGGAAAAACAACGGAGAGATGAGGGAGGCCCCAATGAGCCAGGTATTTGAGACCTTGCAGGACCGGTACCGGGACCTGGTCGCCGAAAGCCTCAGCACCATACCGGATGAGCCCTTCCTGGAGAGCGTGCACACCCTCCTGAACGACATCCGGCAGGCGGGGGCGGTCGTGGCCGATCCGGGAGAACGGAGCCTGCTCCGGGCTTATATGCGCTTCCTGGCGACCTTGCTCCACCAGACCGGCCTACAGGTGCCCGAGGTCGACCTCCTGCCGCCGGACCGGGAACGGTGGCCCGCGCGGGCCCCCGCCTCCTCGCGCCCGCCTGCCTGGGTCTGGGGCCTCGTCGGC
>DQUX01000308.1 GCA_015662065.1 Anaerolineales bacterium
ATCCGGCGTGACCTCCCCGGCGACCAGCGGCTCTCCCAGCCCCCAGACTGCCTCGATCAGCATCTCCTCCTCCCGGCCGGTGAGGGGGTTGAGGGTGAAGAGGACCCCGGCCGCCTCCGCCGGTATCTGCTGCTGGATAAGGACGGCCATCTCGATCTGGCGGGGGTCCAGGCCGTGGCGGGCGGCGTAGGCGCGGGCCCGTTTACTCCAGGGGGCGGCCCAGCAGCCCCGGATCGCCGCCAGGAGGGGCGCGATTCCATCGCGCCCCTCCCCCGCCACGACGTTCAGGATAGTGTCGTACTGGCCGGCGAATGAGGCTTCCGGCAGGTCCTCAGCGGTGGCGGAGGAGCGGACGGCGAGGGGAGGAAAGGTCCTCGCGCTGGGGATAAAAGCCGCGCACGCTTCTTCCACCGCCCGCGCCACCTCCGGGGGGACCCCCGCTTGCCGCAGCGCAGCGGGGTCGGGATAGGCACCGGAGGGGACGTGGGCCTCCAGAAAGGTCCGGTGGGCCGTGGTGGTGAGGCAGAAGCCAGGGGGAACCGGCAACCCGGCCCGGGCCAGTTGGGCCAGACGGAGGGCTTTGCTCCCCACGCGGGGGGCGTCGTCGTCACCGATCTCGGCCAGAAAAAGGATGTAGCGTTCCATAACCATCCTACGGTTCCGGTTGTATCTCTGCCAGCGCCTCAGCAGGCGCCCTGGTTGGCACAACGCCTTCTACCCGCTGGATCTGCTCCCGGTCCAGCGATACCAAGAGGCTGCCGAAACGGAGCGCCACGGCGGCGTAGATGGCGTCGCTGCCGCGCAGGCGGTGCTCCGCGGCGATCTCCACCGCCTGTTCCGCCAGAGAACGGTCGAGGGGGATCAGGATCAGGTTGGGCAGTCGGGCCAGGGTGGCGGCGAACTCCCGGGCGAGGGCGGCGTCCTGCCTCCCCCTGCTCACGGCGGCGGCCACCTCGGGTAGAACCAGGGTGGGCACGATGATGGGCAGGCTCCCTCTACGCAACGAGGTCAACAAGAGATGGCTGACCTCGTACCCTTCCTCGTAGGGGTTAAAGGTGTTAAGGAAGACACTGGCGTCCACCGTGTATGCGGCCATCCCCGCCCCTCGTTACCGTCGCATCTCCGAAAGGATCTCAGCACCGGTGAGGGAGGAAGTCCATCCGCGTCCGATCTCCTCACCCAGTCGCTCCAGGTCTTCCCAGACGGCCTCCTCTTCTTCGAGGCCCTCGGGTAGCGGCACACTTCCTTGAAGGGGAAGGAGCAGCCCCACCGGCCTGCCCCGGTACGTGATCACGTATCGAGCCTGCCGCTCCCGCAACGCCCGGATGATCTCCGAGGCGTTGGCCTTCAACTCCCGCACCCCGACCCGTTTCATCATCTCCCCCCCCCAATGTGGGCTCTTGTTTGTGACTACATTGTACCACAGCAGTTCCCCCCGGTCAACCTCCGACAATTGCGCCTTGTGATCTGAAATTCACTGCCGACTTTGGCCGAGAATGGCGGCTTTCGGCCGGAGACACGGGCCACAGACCCGCCGGGAGACTGAATTCACTATGCTCTGAGGGGGTCTGTGACCCCCGACTTGGGCTGCAAACGGCATCTTTCGGCC
>DQUX01000069.1 GCA_015662065.1 Anaerolineales bacterium
CCCTGCGCCCAGGAGCGCGCCTCCCGCCGCCAGAAACGGAGCACCAGGTAGCGAGCGAGCTCCTCGCACACACCCGCGCTGAGGCCGGCGACCAGGGCTATCCACCCCGCGGGCCACAGCGCCACGCCTCGCCCGCCCCCCAGGAGGCCCAGCGCCCAGTTCAGGGGCAGGTGAACGACCTGGGAGGCGATAAAGGTGAGCACCCCCGCCCCGATCAGCCCCCAGGTGACCCCCGGTCGCCGTCGCACCAGCAGCCACAGGGTCACCGGAAGGGCGAGCATGATGAGAATCTCTAGACCAAGGGTTACGTATAACATTCTGTCCCCCTCTTTCTCGTAGATAGGACTTGCGCAGTTCCAGATGCTTTCACCACAGGGGCACAGAGGACACGGAGTGCCGCAGAGCGTCCAAAGCCTCCCGGTATTTCTCTGTGCTCTCCGTGCCTCTCTGTGGTGTTCCATCCGCCACAAGGATGCTTTCACCACTCGCCGGCTCGGTCGCCGACGGGATGGAGGGAGGCGGCTGGATATCCCTTCAGGTCCTCCGGCGTCGTCTCAGGCTCGTGGTAACGGCGGTAGTAGCGGGTCGGCGCGGCAAGGGTGAAGAACCGACTCACCCACGGGACCCCCAGGGCCAGATGGGCAAGGGGGTAAGCCAGACCGAGGACGGCAAGGGCAAGCAGCGATTCCAACACCCAGCGCGGCGCCCGATTCAGGAAAGCGAGCGCCGGGACGCGGGCCGTCAGCCCGGCCAGCAAAGCCGTCGTGGGGACTGCGGCTGCCAGGAGGTACGCTCCCACGCCCAACAGGTAGTTGGCCTCGACCGCCCGGATGGGACAGTAGCCTATGCACCGCATACAGCTCTCGCAGCGGAAGGTCCAGTACGGGCGGCGGCGGCTCCCGCTGCCGCGCATCTCGATGGCGCGGTTCGGACAGCGCTCGGCGCAGAGCCCGCAGCCGGTGCAGCGATCGGAGGCGAACAGCAACCGGGCCAGGAAGAGCCGTCCGATCAGTAGGTAGGCAAGCGAAATGTGAAAGAAGTATAGGCCGATCAGGAGGGGAAGCCAGCCGGTAAAGCGGTGCCCGCCGGACAGGATGACGGACGTGAAGCGGGCGACCTTCTCCCTCGCTCGGGCCACGATCTCGGTCACCGCCTGGGGGGAGAGGCCCGGGTGCAGCGCGATCCAGTTGGAGGGCATATCCACCCCTGTCGCGCCCCGGATGTGGTAGCCCTTCAGCGCCAGGATGAGGGCGATGAGATAGGTGCCGGTCCCCTCGATCCCCGGTGTGAAGACGGAGCCGACCTTGAGTCCGGCACGGGTGGCGACGACCAGGGCGTGGGTGCGGGGGCGGCGCGGCAGACGCAGGGCGAAGCGGAGCATCGCCCAGGGCGCAGTGAAGCCGTGGGTCGGCATCACCAGTACCAGAAGCGTCCCCTCACCCCGGCCGACCTCCTCCGCGGGCCGGGCCGACCCGATGGGCCGCACGGTGACGGCGGTCCCGGTATCGCCAGCGGCCTCCGCCATCCAGGCCGTCACGCGGTAGGAGTTGCCGGTGCCCGAGTAGAAGTAGAGGGTCGCTCTTTGATACACGATGGCCTCTTACGGTCCTCTGCACCGGGGGCCTTCCCAGCGCCCTTCGACGCCGGCGGCTTCGCTGCCTCCGCTCAGGGCGCCCGGTGTCGTCATATCGGCTGCGGGGGGCCTTCGACTTCGTCCTTCGCCTCCGTTCGCTTCGCTCACTCCGCTCAGGACACCGCTCAGGCCCCCCCATCGGCGAGAAGGCCAAGGTCCGTATTGTGAAACAGCGCTAATGCCTTCGTCGCGCCGCGCGTCGTCGGATGATGAAGAGGTAGTAGGCAAAGGCCAGAAGGTCGGCATCCACCGGCCCGTGGACGGCGATCTCCGCCCGCCCCCACCCGGTCCGGCGCACCGTCAGCACCAACTGATCGCTTGCATCCCGCAGTTCCCAGACCGTCTGCCAGAGATGGATCGGTCGAAAGAGGAAGGTCTGACCATCAAACGCCACGCGCGCTTGCCATCCCAACAGACTTACGCGGGCCGACGCCCGCTCCTGCTCACCCTCCCACATGCGATATGCGGCTGGCAGCAGGGAGGCCCGCCCCATCCACATCTCCCGGCCTTCGGCATCGATGTAGGAGACGGAAGAGCCCAGCCCAAACGCCATCTCGCCCAGGAACGTCTCGCCTGCCAGCAGTCGATGGCGCCGGGGCAGCAGGCCCGACGCCTCCACCCTCACCCGGTCCACCGCAAAAGCGGCCTCGGCCATCCCCCTAGCTCCCTGCAGCGGCGGCGCCAGCGGCCGCCTGCTCCTGCCAACGGGCGTTCACCAGGTAGTAGGCGAAGACGAGCAGATCGGCGTGAACCGGGCCCAGGACCGTCAGGTAGGCCCCCCGGCGGAAGATCCCACGCGGCTGGATCTCCAGGAGCGTCATCCCGGCCTCATCCATCAGACGCCATCCGCGGGACCAGAAGCCGGTGGGCTCCAGCTCATAGGCCAGCCCCCGAAACCCGACGCTCATCCTCTGCTGCCAGAAGCCGCGCGGGCGGGCCGTGCCCATCACAACCCCGCCCTCGCGCAGCTCGTGCCAGCCCCGCCACCAATGGGTCCGCTGCACCATCAACTCCCGTCCGTCGGCCGCGCGGAAGACGCCGCCCTTGCTGAAGGTGGACAACATCAACTCACCCAGGTCGCCGGTCGCCGTTTGGAAATAATGGTGGGTGGTGA
>DQUX01000280.1 GCA_015662065.1 Anaerolineales bacterium
GTGATCGGTAAACTAGTTGATGACATTCCTCCTGCCTTAGAAATGAGCGAACCATAAGTGACTATGTCTATGTACCCAAGATCCACTTGGCGGCTTGTCCACTCACCGCCGGCTGACGGCCCCACACAAATGGCCGTGGACGAGGCCATCTGGCAGGCCGTTGCCGAAGGTAACGGCCCGCCGACGCTCCGGCTCTACGCCTGGGCACCGCCCTGCCTCTCCCTGGGCCGCCACCAGCCGGTGGCCGAGGTGGACCGGAAGGCCCTCCGTAGAGCGGGCTACGACCTGGTCCGCCGGCCCACCGGCGGCCGGGCCATCCTCCACATCGACGAGCTGACCTACAGCGTGGCGGTTCCGCTGACCGACCCCCGCGTCCGCGGGGACGTGCTCGCCAGTTGCCGGCGGATCAGCCAGGGACTGCTGGAGGCGTTGAGACGGCTGGGCGTCCGCGAGGCCGCGGCCCACCAGAGCCCCCAGCCCCCCACACCCACCGGCCCGGTCTGCTTCGAGGCCCCGGCGCACTTTGAGGTCACGGTGGGCGGGCAGAAGCTCATCGGCAGCGCCCAGATGCGCGGGCGCGGGGCGCTCCTCCAGCACGGGGCCCTCCCCCTCCGGGGCGACATCGCCCGCGTCTGCGCCTTCCTGACGACATCCGCCGACCCCGACCGGGTACGCGCCCGCGCGACCACGCTGGAAACGATCCTGGGGCGGCCCGTCTCCCGGACGGAAGCCGCCGCTGCGGTGGCCCGGGGCTTCGCCCGGGCACTGAACCTCCACCTGGAACCGGGCGAGCTGACCGCAGAGGAGTGGGAGATCGCCCAAGCGCTGCGCGAGGAGAAATACGGCTCAGAGAAGTGGACCGTCCGGTCCTAGCTAAGTACACCGATGCGTAAATTAATTGCCGAGGCAGGTCTTGCGCGCTCCCGCTGTGCAGAGCGCTGAAATGGAACGGCCCTCGACGGTGGCCCCTCGGCTCCGCTCCGCTTCGCTCGGGGCCTCCGCTCATACCGCTCTATGTCTTCAGTGTCTCATCGATAGCGGCGCAGCACCAGAGGGAGATACATCTTCCGCCCCCCCGCCTCTGAGCGGTCGGTCGCGGCGTCGGTGGCAGAAGGGTCGGCGGACGAGGCGGCCCACACCAGGGAGACATCCACCACCTGGCCCAGGTTCAACGGCGCAGTGACGTGGAAATAGACTGTCGCTGTCGCCCACCCCGGCACGGTCACCATCACAGGCTCAATGCTGTGGCCCCAGCCCGTCCCCTCCTGAACCGTGTAGGTCAGATGGAATGAGTCGGTGATGACGCAGAGGTTGGTCAGGACGTGGGTGTACACCACGTGCGTGCCCACTTCCTCTATCTCGACATCGTAGTCCGGGCCGATGCGGACACCCCGGGGGGGCATCTCCAGCAAGTAGACGGCCCCAGCCTCATCACCCGTCGTGGGCGCACCTACGATCAGGTCGTCGTAGCCCGCGCCGAACAAGGGCCCACAGGCCAACGCTGACCCCATTCGCCCCCGCTCCACCGGCGCCTCGACGATCACATCCGCATCGTCGTATATGCTTTGGGTGGTCGTCAGCCGGGAGCCGTAAAGAACGTAGCTCCTCCCGCCACCGATCCGTCCTTCTACGTCGGCCAGCCACGCGCCGATGACCAGGTCGGCAAGGTCGTCGCCGTCCAGGTTCCCCATCGTCAGAGCATAGCCGCTCTGTTCGCCGGGCACCCCGCTGCGAAGGACGACATCGGCGTCGTCGCTGGCTTGGTAGACGCCGGCCAGACCGCTCCCGCCGTAGAACAGATACGTAGAGCTGGTGCGCTCCAGGCCCCCGCTCTCGTCTCCACTGGCGCCGATCGCCAGGTCCGCGATTCCATCACCGCTCACGTCCCCCGCCACCAGCGCCCGCCCCAGCCCGTCCCCCAGCCAGTCCCCGTTGACGCGCACATCCGCATCATCGGCAGAGAGCGTGCCCGCAAGACCCGGCCCACCGAAGAAAACGTACGCCTCCCCCCTCTGAGGGCTGGCCAGAGGGGCTTTGAACGAGGCTCCCACAGCCAGGTCCATATAGCTGTGGTCGCCGCTCAGATCGGCGATGGCCAGAGAGTTGCCGCAGAAAGCGTACTCGGACCGCCCCTCGATCACCGCGTCCGCCGCCGCCAGGGAGAGAGCCCCGGGCAGAGCGCCGCCGTGCAGCACGTAGACCCGGCCGGCGTAGCCGAGAGCTCCGATGTCCGCCCCCGGCGCACCGATCGCCAGGTCGTCCACCCCATCCCCGCTGAGGTCCCCCACCGCCAGGGCGGACCCGGCCCACGCCCCCGGCTCCGTCCCGGAGATCACCACGTCCGCCTGAGAAAGGGAGAGAGAAGGGGAGAACGCCCCCCCGCCGTAGACGACGTAGACCATCCCGACCTCCGTCGTGATCCGGGCGAAGGGAGCGCCGATGACCAGATCGTCCACCAGATCATCGTTCAGGTCCCCCACCGTCAGGGCACGCCCTGCCCCTGCCCACGGTCGATCCCCCTCAATCACCAGATCCGCCGTGGCAAGGGAGACCGTCCCGGAAAGCGCGCCGCGGCCGAAGAAAACGTAGACGCGGCCCGCCTGGGTGAGCACGCCGGTCGGCGACTCCCCAGGGGCACCGACCACCAGGTCGGCAAGCCCGTCCCCGTCCAGATCCCCCACCGCCACAGCTGTGCCGGCCCTTCCACCATCCTCCACACCCAAAAGCGTCCCATAGGGCGGACGCTCCGCCAGGTCCACCACCAGCGTGGCGGCGTGGAGCACCGCTGTGGTCGCCCCGAACACGACGAGTGCAGCAACCACGGCCAACGACAACCGTCCGATCCGGGGCCTGAACGTCTCCAACTCTCCCCGCATTCCTCCCTCCTGACGAGATCGGCGCGGCGGCCGGATACCCCGCTGTCGGTTATACAAAACTGAGGTCAGTACCGTGAAACAGCACTAGGGGGCAACGACGGTGATGATAGTAGGAAGCAAGACGTAATCCCCGCCCCCCTCGACCGGCACCCGCACATAGATCTCCGGATCGTACAGGCCGACGGCGATCTGCGCAGCGCCGGAATACCCTGCCTCGTAGAAAATCAGTTCGTGATAATCCACAATGACCTCGCCCGGCGCCCATCCGGTGGTGGGTCGGGTGCCGCCAGCCGGCACCCCATCGTGCTGACCGATGAGCCGGTCGAACTCGGGCGGGAGCAGGTGGGTGAACACCCAGTAATCAGTGTTGACGGCCCCCTCCAGCGCCCGCCAGTAGAGGGTCAGCCCCACCGTCTGATCCGGCCGGACCTCCGTGGAGACCAGGTCGTACCCCACCAGCTCCGCTACGTCACCGAACCGGGCGTTGAGGGGATAGGCGGGCGAGGGACCGGCAGGGACAGTCGGCGTGAGGGTCGGCGCCGGGGAGGGGGGAGGGGGAGGAGGAGCGACGGTGGTCGTGATCGTGGGCAGCGCGCCCAGGAGCGGAGTCGCCGTCGGAGAGGGAGAGGGAGTGGATGTGGCCAGGCCCACCATCAGCGTCGGCGTAGGCTCCACCTGCTCCTCCGGCACCACCTGGGGGAGGAAATACACCTGCCCGACGAAGAGGACCCCCCCCAACGTCACGAAGGTGATGGCGAGCCGCCAGAGACGCGCCACCTGCTCCGCCATCGTCTCTCGCTCAAAGACGGTCAAGGTCCCTCCCAGACGTCGCTGAAGGGAGAGCGCCCGGGCGACGTAGATGACCGCCCCCACCCCACAGGCAGCGTAGAGCACCCAGGCGAAATCGGCCAGCCAGGCCAGGAGCACCTTCATAGCTGCCTCAACACCCCACGGATAATGGCCTCTATGCGCGGGGCCAGCAATCGTCCGGCCTCCAACACCTCCTCGTGGGTCGTCTCCCCGGCGACCCCCTCCTCCGAGATCGCCACGTTGCTGATGCCCGATAGGCCCAGCACCCGCATCCCGCCGTGCCGGGCCACGGTCACCTCCGGCACGGTGGACATACCGACGGCGTCGGCGCCGATGATGCGCAGAAAACGGATGTCGGCCGGGGTCTCGAAGTTGGGGCCGGCCAGGCAGACGTAGACTCCCTCATACAGAGGGATCTTCTCCCGCTCGCCGACGGCACGGGCTGCGGCCCGCAGGTCCGAGTCGTAGGCACAGGACATATCTGGGAAGCGCGGGCCGAAGCGGTCCAGGTTGGGGCCCCGGAGCGGGTTGAGCCCCGTCATACCGACCAGGCTGATATGATCCCGGATCAACATCACATCGCCCGGACGGAAGGCAGGGTTCAGCCCCCCGGCGGCGTTGGTCACGATCAGAATCCCCACCCCCAGCGCCTGCATCACCCGCACCGGCAGCGTCACCTGGGCCATCGAGTACCCCTCGTAGTAGTGGGCCCGGCCCTGCATCACGACGACCGCCTGCCCTTCCAGCCGGCCCGCCACCAGCCGGCCCACATGGCCCTCCACGGTGGCGGGAGGGAAGTGGGGGACCTCGGTATAGGAAAGGACCGCCTCCGCATCCACCGCTTCCGCCACAGCATTGAGGCCCGAGCCCAGGATCAGCCCCACCCGGACCGGAGCCGACAGCCGGCGGCGGACGACCTCCGCCGCCTCGTCGATCATCTCAAGGGTCACGTTCATAAGCGTGGTCTCCAGCTACATATTGGGATGCAGATTCGCGCGCAGTTCTACAGCCGTTCCAGCAACTCCCGTTTCTCCCGCTCGAACTCCTCCTCCGTGATAACCCCCCGCTGTCGGAGGTCGTCGAGCCGGGCCAGCAGGTCGGGCACCTCCTCCGGATCTGCCGGCTCGGCCTCCGGCATCGGGAAGCCGCCCAGGTACGCCTTCTGATCCAGCATCGCCGTCTTGAAACGGATGGGGTGGGCGATGCGTCGGAAGCTGTTCACCCCGATGTCGGATCCGGTGATGATGCGCACATCCCCGTAGTCCAGCAGGCGACCCAGCGCGCTCTGCTCCATCACCACGTCGTTGACCTTCTCCAACGAGGAGTCAGAGACATATTTCTTGAATATGCCCCTCACCTCCATCACCCGCCGGTTGGTGACGACGTACTGCTCGTTGCCCCATATCGTAAGGCGGATCAGGAGATGGCCCACCGGCACGAGCAGGAGCAGGAGACCCCACAGGGTGAAGGGAGGAGAGAGGATGAACCCAAAGATCGAAAGGGTCATGATGACGAGGACCAACCCCAGATCTACCAGGATGGTGGGAAGCAATCCAAGCCAGTGTTGTCGCGTGACGAAGACCACCCGCTCGTCCTTTGCCAGGAGCATCTCAACGTAGCCCATTTTCTCCTCCGGGAATATGTGTGCTGCAACCTCATTTGAAGGCTCCAAGCGGGTCTATGACCCGCGTCTCTGGCCGAAAGCCGCCGTTTTCGACCCAAGTCGGGGGTCACAGACCCCCTCAGAGCAAAA
>DQUX01000046.1 GCA_015662065.1 Anaerolineales bacterium
CGTCGCGGTGGGCGGCGGAGGCGGCGGGGTGTTGGTCGGCGCCGCCGGCTCGCCGACGTAAACCAGGGAGGCATCGTCCCAGTAGACATCGTTGTGCTTCAGGGGCCACTTGGACGTCGCCCGCAGGAAGACCGTGACCGACCCCCCGTCCCCCACCTGCGCCTGCACCGGCCCGATCAGGCGGTACTCATCGTAGGAGTACCCCTCGGCCCAGATGACGCTCGGACTCCAGGGATTGGTGCCGCCGTTGGGATCGATGCCCACGCGGAAGCGCATCTGGTACTGCTCGCTGCAGGAGTAGGGAGCCCCGTCCTCACCACAGGTCCAGGCGTGGGCGTAGGCGGAGGCCTGAACGGTGGCGTGGGGGGCCAGACCGGTGACGACCTGGTATACCCCCGAGTCGATGGAGCGGAAGAAGCCGAACTGCATAATCGCGTAGTTGCCGCTGCGAATCCGCGCCGGGGGGCCCAGGAAGGGGTTCTGGTTAGGGATGACCTTGCACTCCGGTCGACCGTACTTCCGCCCGTCCACCGGGTTCGTCCCCTCGCTCCAGAAGGTGACCCACCCCTGGGGCGTGTAGATCTCCCCGTAGGGAATCCCGTTGTAGGTGTCCCGGGTCCAGTTGTCGTAGCACCAGCCCGGGGGGGAGGCCGGGTTGCAGGTGATTCCCTCAAACCCCGGATTCTTCAGCAGGTTCTGACCGGGCTCCTGGACTGGCGGTGCCGCATTGACCCACCCGGGCAACATACCCAGGATCAGCACCGCCGCAACCAGCGTAGCCCGCCGCACGTCCTTCCGTCTCATATTTTTCCTCCTGACTTGCCCTCCTAAAGAGTCCCCGCCGGCCGCGGGGGTGTTTTCACACGGTGATGCCCTGTCGACCTCCTCGACCAGGGGCCGCCAGTCGCAACATCGCCGCCAGCGCGGTCGTGGCCAGGAGGGATGCCTCCTCGGTCAGGCGGTCGCGCCAGCGGCGTCGCGTCTCCGCACCACCTCCCCGACTTGCCAACGGGCCGGAATTATAGCACAATGCAAAGGCTTGTCAACAGCCCGGGAACTTGACGTAACGAGGAGGACGTGCCTTGCGCATCCTGATGGTCTCCAAAGCCTGTCTGGTCGGCATCTACCAGCGCAAACTGGAGGAGATCGCCCGCCACGACGACGTGGAACTGCGGGTCGTGGTGCCCCCCTATTGGCGGGACGAGCGGGGGGTCACACCGCTGGAGCGCACCTGCACGGAGGGATACGAGCTAGTCGTCGAGCCGATGGCCTTCAACGGGAGTTTCCACCTCCACTTCTACCCCTGCCTGGCCCGCCACCTCCGCGCCTTCCGGCCCGACCTGGTTCACCTGGACGAGGAGCCCTATAACCTGGCGACCTTCCACGGGATGGTGCTGGCCCGGCAGGCCGGCTGCCGCACCCTCTGGTTCAGTTGGCAGAACCTCCTGCGCCGCTACCCGCCCCCCTTCTCCCTCTTCGAGCGGTACTGCCTGCGGCACGCCGACGGGGCCATCGCCGGCAGCCGCACCGCCGCCCAGGTGTGGCGGCAGAAGGGATACGCCGGTCCGCTGGCGGTGATCCCCCAGTTCGGGGTGGATCCCCAGACCTTCGCCCCCCAGCCCCGACGGCGGCCCCCTGGGACGTTCGTGGTGGGTTTCGCCGGGCGGCTGGTGGGGGAAAAGGGAGTCGACCTCCTGCTGGAGGCCGTCGCGGGCCTGGAGGGGGTGCGGGTAGAGGTCCTGGGCAGCGGCCCGCTGCGGGCCCGGCTGGAGAGGCTGGCGGAGGGACTCGGCCTGGGCGACCGGACGACCTTCCGGGGCACCCTCCCCTCCCCCCAAATGCCCGCGTTCTACCACCATCTGGACGCATTGGTCCTCCCCTCCCGCTCCCGCCCCAACTGGGTGGAGCAATTCGGCCGGGTGCTGGTGGAGGCGATGGCCTGCGGTGTGCCGGTGGTGGGCTCCGACTGCGGCGAGATCCCCCACGTCATCGGCGATGCCGGGCTGGTCTTCCCCGAGGGGGATGTGGACGGCCTGCGGGCGCACCTGGCCCGGCTGAGGGACGACCCGGCCCTGCGGGCAGACCTGGCCCGGCGAGGCCGAGAGCGGGTGCTGGCCGAGTACACCCAGGCTCAGGTAGCGGCACAGACCGTTCGGGTCTACCGGCAGGTGTTGTGACGACCATGGGCTTCGAGCGACGACAGCTCCGCCTGTTTCTTCCGCTCGGTATCGGCGTCAGCCTCTCGCTTCTCGGCGACCAGACATTGTATGCTGTACTGCCTACTCAGGCTGACGCCATCGGCATCGGTCTGGGAGCGGTAGGGGTTCTCCTGAGCGCCAATCGCGTCGTCCGCATCCCCGGCAATCCCATCGCCGGCCTCCTCTACGACCGGTTTGGACGGCGGTATCTCTTTCTTCTGGGGCTCCTCCTGGGCGCCCTCTCCACCGCTGCGCTTGGGTTTCGACCGGCTCTGCTGATCTGCGCCGCCGGCACCACCGGTGGCCTCATCGTCGCATTCCTTGCCCTGCCCGAGACCCGACCGGCTCCGCCTGCCGATCGCTCACACCCACCGATCGCCGCCGGTCCCCTATCGCCGAAGGGGCTGGTTGCCGTCCTTCGGCAGGTCGACTGACGCCTGTTGGCGGTGAACTACGCTTACTTGGCGACGTTCTTCGCCAACAGCGGCGTCGTGATGTCCACCATCAGCCTATATCTGACGCAGTGCTTCGGCGCAGAGATCCGTGTCGGAGGAATGACCATTGGCGTGGCCTCGGCAGGCGGGATGCTCCTGACAATGCGCTCTCTGATGGGAATGGTGGCTGGCCCCGTCTCAGGCTGCCTTTCCGACCGCCGGGGGGATCGGTGGCCGGTCGTGCGCTGGGGGGTCGTCACGGGAATAGCGGGTTTCGCCCTGCTCATCATTGGGACGAGCGTCTGGACGATCCCCTTGGGCGTGGTCCTCATCGCCCTCTCCAGCGGCGCCTTGCTGACCAACCTTTCCGCCCTCACCGGCGATCTGGCAGCCAGCGACCGGCAGGGACTGGCGATGGGGAGCCTGGCTACCGCTGGCGACCCGGGCAGCACGGCAGGCCCCCTCCTGGCCTACGCGCTGCTATCGCTGGTCGAACTGCGGTGGGTCTATCTGCTGTGCGGTCTCGGCTTCGCCTCCAGCCTGCTGGTAGTGCGCTGCGTACTTCCACCGAAGAGGGATTCGGTGGTATAATCTGTTGGCGATGGACCGCCGGGAGTTCCAGCAGTTGGTGGCAGGCGCCCTGGACGGGCTGCCCGCGTTCTTCCGGGAGCGGCTGGAGAATGTGGCGGTGGTGGTGGAGGAGTGGCCCGATCCGGAGACCATGCGGCAGGCGGGGGTGCGCCACCCGGCCCAGCTCCTGGGCTTCTACCACGGTGTCCCCCAGACGAGACGAACCCACAACTACGGCCTGGTGACGCCCGATAAGATCAGCATCTACCGCCGGCCTATCCTGATGCGCTGTCGCACCCGGGAGGAGGTGTGGGCTACGGTCCGGCGTGTCGTCCTCCACGAGCTGGCCCACCACTTCGGCATCTCCGACGAGCGGCTGCGGGAGTTGGGGGTGTACTAGAAGTCGGGGCGACCCTCCGTGGTCGCCCCGACCATCAAGGCCCCACCGCCCGAACGGCGTCGGCGGCGGCATCGGCGGGGCTGCGGCGGCCTTCCAGCACCGCTTCCAGC